>JBGPHY010000786.1:0-3000 GCA_041484625.1 Terriglobia bacterium
CCATCTTTCCTGCACAAGTAAGCCGCCCAGTTGAAGGACCGGAAGGCCTTGTCTTTGGCTGCGCCGTCGCCTGTAAGTTCCGCCCAACGCGCCAGGACCGATGCGTATCGTGAGGTGTGACTGCCCATTTTCGGCATGTAATGAAGCTGTTCGGAGATGACATTCGCCCCCCATTGTTTCCCCTGGTTGTTAGGTCCCGCCCCGGTATAATCGACGCCGAAGGTCTCCTCGACGAAGGCAATCAGCTTCACAACGTGAGTCTTCCAATCGGGATCCTTCTCAGGGACCTCCATCAAGTAGCGCGCGGTCTCCATGGGGCTGTATTGGTTCAGGTTCTTCAGGTCTGGCATGATGGGCACGTCTTCGAAGTAGTTCGACCAGACGTTGTTCTTCATCGGGTATTCAAGAAGCCACGACCACGCCAGTGCCCGCGCCTTTCGGTAGGAGGCGACATCGCCCATATCCAGTCGGATCAATTCGTCCAGCAGGCGGATTGACGGCACCATATTGGCCGTGTACTCTTCACGGACAAACCCGGTTTCCGCATACACTCGAAACGGCCACGGGGACTTATCCGCTGATCCCGGACGGACGTTGCGGGCCAAGACATTGGCACAAGCCAGTGCGGCACTCCGATAGAGTGGATTCCCCGTCAGCTTGTAGAACTTCAGGTATCCCACTCCGAGTTCGCCTGCTTTGTCAGGCTCGACGACGCCATAACCGTCGCCTCGTCCCAGGAGCATTTTGTCATATTGGAATTCAAATGCCCCGCGGTATTCCTTGGCTCCGTGATCGGCGCTGGCGTATGGAACGCCACCCCACAACCAGGTGGCGGGAGTCGTTCCATGGACAATCTGATAATCCAAGAGACCCTGGACAAGATTGACCACTCGATAGTCGCCGGAATAGGCGTAATAGGCGGCTGCGGAATCCGCGAGCATGGCGTACAGTCCAGCCGAATTATGCGGCCAGGCAGTCCCTTTGCGGGCCACCGTGTCCATACAGCAGTACGAGTAGAAGCTCTTCAATCCATTCTCTTCCACCGGGACTGCGTCCAGGAGATAGTCCCAGGCAAGACGCATGACATGGTCGTAGGCGTGGTCTTGCGGCTGTGTCCAGGCCAGAAGCTTTCCCGACCCATCGAGAATCACCGGATGGCCGTTAAAGACTTCCGCGGCATTGCACACAAGCGGACTTAGCAGAGTCAACAAGATCGCCAGTCGTGATGCAGTTTGTCTCAGCATCGATTTCTCCTTATCGGCTTTTTCATCCACCTGAGTGCCGGACTTAACCCCCGGCAATTCACTTTGGTTCCTAATGGACATTCGGTGGTCACACCTAACCGGCGACCTTTCCAATCGCCGGGTCATGATTGGAGGCTCCATCAGGAGCCAGATGTCTATAGAAAAAGGGACCTGGGATGAATCCCCTCGCCTCAGCGGGGCGGAATGTGGAAGGTCCGGAGCGGTGTGAAAGCCTGTCTCACATTCCGCCCCACTGAGGCGAGGGAGATTGGATAAATACCGGATTTCCTACAAACATTGGGCTCCTAACGGAGCCCGTTTCCCTTGCTCCACTGATCATTACCGACCCATTTATATATGACTTCATAGATGTTTTCGTATTTCGCCGCCCCTTTCCCGACCTAAAGGTCACCCTTTCCTTTCGGCAGCGTCGGAGAGGAACGGGTTGAGGGGGGGGCAAGGGGTGGTGGGCAAGCCGGCATAATTTATGGCGTTGTGTGCAGAATTTGAGTGACTAGAGGACACTGCTGTCGTTCCTGGGTCATTTGTCTGTACCGCTGATCGAAATCTCACCCGAATTCGTATGCCTGACTCGAACCACATAATCCCCACCGCTCAGCGGTTTGACTGCGTATCCTTCTTCCCTGACATTGTCTCTCTCGAGGAGTACCGAACTGCCAGCGGTGACGCTTCTTGGCTTGAAGTTCAGCCGCAAAGTCTCGGTTGCTGAGGGATCGAAGGTCCGATACTGCACTCTCTGCTGACTGTAGCTTACTTTCTGCACAACCGAGGTCGAACGCAGCACATGATTCTGGCCGGCCGGGGCCAGCTCCGGAATCGCGCCCATGGCCCAGTTGAAGTGCCGCAAGTAATCGGAATAGCCGTCGCTAAACCAATACTGGCCACCGAAGTCCTTGCCGCAGCAGGAGATTCTTCCGTCAGAACCGGCGAAATACGTGGCGTAATTCAAGGACCGGAATGCGTCTTCCCGCGCCTGGGCATCGCCAGTCCGCTCATAGTACAGGGCATTGATCGCTGCCCAACGCGACGTATGGCTGCTTAAACCGGCGCGGGAACAGCATCCGCGGCCATCGGGCGTTCCCTGTTCGTCGATAGCCCAGGCATCGAAGTAGGGGCCACGGCCAAAGCGTTTCTTGATCCAGTCGATCAGATGCCCGACATGGCCGGACCAGTTCTTGTCCACAGAGGCAGGATCGTCGCGGGTCAAGAGGTAATAAGAGACCATGGTGGGCGACATCTGGTTCACGTTTTCGATGTTTTTGGGAACATCCTCGAAGTAGCCGCTCCACTTGTCCCAGGCATGACTGGCACTGTTCAGCGGATAGTCGAGGAGCCATTTCCAGGCCGCGTCACGGGCTTTCTGGTAATTAGCGATGTTACCTGCTTTCAACTTGATCAACTCGTCAAACAGTCGAACCGAAGCAACCACGTTGCCTCCGTACTCCTCGCCGGCGAGGGTAACACCGGTGCGGGCGTCGAGACGGAAGGGCCAAGGGGTATGCTCCTCGTCCCCTGGACGAACGTATCGCGAGAGTGCGTCGGCGCAGCGCAATGAAGCCTCTAAATATGTCCGTTCGCCGGTGAATTCGTAAAAGAGAACATAGCCCACACCCAGTTCGGCAACCTTGTCGGTTTCGATGCCCCCGTAGAATTCTTGCGGCAGGTTCTGGATGCAATGGCCGTAGTCGGGTTGGTCGTCGCAATTGGTAGCAAAAGGGACGCCGGGCCATTTCCA
>JBGPHY010000787.1:0-2998 GCA_041484625.1 Terriglobia bacterium
CTTGCTCCCTCGGACACCGGATTGCAGGTCATCAAAGTTGACTGACGCTCTGGCAACCAAGGAGTCTTCGAGAAATCGAACCCGAACCTGTTTCAGGCCTTTGGGATAGAGTGGAAAGAGTTGAAAGTGCAAATAGGAATCGACCTCTTTCTGAGAAAACTCAAGTATCCTGGGGGCTGAAGATGGAGTGAAGGAGGTCAGTTCTGTGAGCTTGCGGGCTGCCTCCTGGCCTGCAGGCTGGTCAAACCCCTCATTTTCCGGACCCGCCTCTCTCGATCGAACCATGAAGATGAAAGCAAGGCCTCCAATCACGGCCAAGGTTACCAGTGCTAGCGCGATTTTCCTAAACAAGTCCGATCGCCCCCAAGCGAGAACTGAAGTCTCGGCCTTCACAAAGTGGGAGGCCTCCGGCCTCTCCCGGTCATTAACGCACCAGTTGAAAGGTCCGGCTCCAGCGTGTTTTCCTGAGGAAGTTGATCACCACATCGCCGTATTGCATGACACGGTCGATAAAAGAAGTCCGCAGATGCTCAGTGGGGTCGGTCTCAAAGGACCAGTAGATGACGACGGCCCTGCCCATGATGTTCTTGCGGGGCACAAATCCCCAATAACGGCTGTCGGCGCTGTTGTCCCGGTTGTCGCCCATGGCGAAATAATAGCCGGGAGGCACTACCACTTCCTCACCGTCCGTGTAGTCCTTGTAATAGAAGTAGCTGTCGAAGATGTCTCGATTTTGTTGATAGTCGCCAAAACGGTTGAGGCGCTGCTTGGGAAGGGGGAAATTATCCCGGATCGGCAGGTTGGTACGGCCGGAGTCCTTGTGGAAAATATAGGGCTCCTCCAGCAACTGGCCGTTCCGATAGAGCCTCTGGTTGTCAATCCGTATCCGGTCCCCGGGCAGTCCGATGGTCCGTTTGACGTAACTCTTGGAAAGGTCTTCGGGGTACTTGAAGACGATGACGTCACCGCGGCGCACTTCCCGGAAAGGGAGCAGCCGGGCAATCCAGGCGTCCGGTCTTCCAAACACGAATTTGTTGACCAGCAGGTGGTCGCCGACAAGCAAGTTATCTTCCATGGACGGCGTGGGAATCTTGAAGGCCTGAACTATGAAGGTCGTCCCAAACAAGGCCAGGACGACGGTGACTACCAAGCTCTCGAAGTATTCCCTCAACGTTGATTGCATCAGCTCTCCGTTTTTCCGGTATTCCCCTCAGTCGGGCCGCTGTCGGCAGATTGAAGGTGGGAAAGTGATTGCCATTGCCCCTCACGAGAAATCAATTCCAAAGCCCAACGCGCAGCTTCCTGCTCCGCGTTTTTCTTGGTTTCTCCCTGGCCGCTGGCCACTCGTCTCCCCTGAAACCTCAATTCCACTGAGAAGAGCTTCCGGTGGTCCGGTCCGCTTTCTTTCACGACCAGATATTCCGCCGGCGGAAGGCGCCACGCCTGGAGCTTTTCCTGGAGCTGAGACTTGAAATCCTTCAAATCAAAGCGGCCGTCCTGGATAGCGTCGAATTCCTGCTGAAAGAGTGCCATCACCAGGCAGCGCGCCTTCTCCATCCCTCCATCCATGTAGACGGCTGCCACCAGGGCTTCCAGGGCATTCACCAGCAAGGCCTGTTTCTTTCTTCCGCCGCTGCGCTCCTCCCCTTTCCCCAAGAGCAGGAACTCTCCAAGTTCTAGCCCGGCAGCAACGCGGAAAAGGTTCGCCGAGCTGACCAGGTAAGACTTCAGCTTGGAAAGTCCTCCCTCACTCAGATGACCGAATCTCCGATAGAGAAAGTCACTGACGATGAAGCCGAGAATCGAGTCGCCCAGAAATTCCATCTGCTCGTTGTCTTTCTGGGCGTCATCGCCTTTTTCATTGGCCGCAGAGCTGTGAGTCAGAGCCCTCTCCAGGATGGCCGGGTCCTGGAACTCATATCCAAGGAGCTTCTCAAGTTTGCGGGCAGTTACACTCATTCGACTCAAAAGCGTTTCTTCAGACGACAACAGACCCGGAAGCTGTGAAAAAATTGACTTCGACGGTAGCAGTACTTTAAGGCGTCTCTGCGAGACTCCGCCCCTGGCGGCATTCCTGAATAGGCGGCGGCTGACACACCCGCCCTCTAGTTTCAATTTAATTACAGCTTCCTGCCGCTCAAGGGGAGCCGGTCTTCTTTTTCATCCTGAAGGGCTCCTGCAGGCCCTTCTGTGCCACATCCTGGGCGTTCCGGGTATTATCGCCAATCCGGATAGCGGACTGGTACTCCGCCAGCGCTTCTTCGCGGTCTCCCTCGATGTCGTGGAGGCGTGCCAGGTAGATGTGCGCCCAGACCTTGGTTGAGTTCTCGCTGGAAGGTGACTGGAGAGCTTTCTGGAAGAAATCCCTGGCGGACTGACGGTCGTTCTCCAATCCCGCAATCATTCCCAGACCATACCAAGCGGGTCCGTTATCGGGGTCGTGCTCTTTGAGGACCGACTGGTACAATTCCTTGGCCTTCTGCAGATCGTTCCTGGCCAGGCTGACTTCAGCCTTCCTCAGCGACTTCTCTACGTCACCGGGTTCAGGAGGGGGAGTGGTAGAAACCAAGGGTGCCTTCTGGGAGGCCTGAAACGCGCCCTGAATCCGATCCATCTCGATGGCCTTGATCATGTTAGGATAGGCGATTTTTATCCCCTCACCACTACTCTCGAACACCGGCATGATTTCAAAGAAGTGACGGGTCAGCAGGGCTCCGGCTCGCACGTAACCGTCCACAGCCAATTGCGCCTGGGCTTCCGGAACCTTATCCCAAGGACAAAGTTTTTCCTTCACATTTTCTAAGTTAGGCACCTTTCATTACCATTGCGCCTTCCATCCCAACATGATCGGAACCGTTACGGTGCTTGCCCGTCAACCGGCTCCGACCATTGATATCTCCGCGCTCCCTTCGTCAATAGCTCCGGGTCAATCTACGACCCTAAGCTGGTCTTCCACCAACGCCACCGGTTGTACGGCTTCGTCCGGATGGTCGGGTCC
>JBGPHY010000788.1:0-2995 GCA_041484625.1 Terriglobia bacterium
ACCGTTTCCAGACTGGGAACAGCCCCGTAGTGGCGTCCCGAGGCTATGCGGTCAGTCCTCATCTGATTGCTCATCACCTGACCACCTCCTCGTTCTACGCCATTTTGAGCCAGAGCGGAAAAGCCATGTTTATCGACTACGGCTCGGCTTCGGGCGTCCACTTTGGCAACTTTGAGCGGGCTACCGCCACGACGGATCGGATCCGCTTCGTTGAACACAACATCGATGATTTGAAAACCCGTTTCGGAATGAAGACGATCGACGTGGCCATGCCCAGTCATATGCATGATGACCACTTGAACGGTTTCCCGCACTTGATCCGACATCACGGAACTCGGGTCTGGTGTTATGAGAATATGCAGGATATTTTCGAAAATCCGCGCGGCCATAACCTGGGCTGTATTCTGGGAGAGCCCTTTAAGGTCTCACGGACGTTCCGAAATGGGGAGCGATTTAAATGGGAGGAGTATGACTTCGAGATCACCCACTCACCCGGCCACACGGAATATCAGATGGCCCTCTATGTCACCATCGACGGGGCCAAGGTTGCCTTTACCGGTGATGCATTCTTCGCTTACCCGGATCCTAATCAAGGCGTACTGCGCCATAACCTGATTTTCCGCAACCATGTTGAGAGTGATAGCCACATCAAGTCGATCCGCAGCTTGATCGATCACGGACCAAACCTGATTGCTCCGGGCCACGGTCGTCCCTTCCTGGCCAACCGTGAAGAGCTGCTGGCAACCGAAGAAAAGATGCGGAAGCAGGAGAACCTTTTTAAGGGCATCATTGCTGATCCCGATGTCAACTTCGGCCTGGATCCGAGCTGGTGTAGCATCTACCCCTACCAGATGCTAATCAGCCCAGGAGCGTCCGCGCAGGCAGAAGTCCGCGTACAAAATTACAGGAGTAGCCCGATGAAGATAGCAGTGGTTCTGTTGGCGCCGGCAGAGTGGACATTGGAACCGGATGCATTGCGTTTTGAGGTTCCCGCCCAGTCCAAGACTGGTGAGAGCTTCCGTATCCAGATCCCCAAAGACTGGCAGCCCCGCTCCCCGCGCTTTGCCATGGCGGCAGACGTGGTTTGTGATGGCAAATATCTCGGGCAAATTACCGAAGCGGTCGTTGATATCGGTCTTGGTTAGACTCAAACGCGCGGTACATCGCCACCCACAGAGCGGTATCGGAGATGTGGCGAATGGGAGTGGTTCTGGATTGCTCACTATTTCGACCCACGATGGGTCACCTCCAGCTAACCCGGGGAATGACACGGATGAGGCACGCAGGTTAACACCATGCCTCGACCCGGTTGTCCTTGAGGCTCATACTGTCAAAGCCACCTCGCTGTGTTTTTGGCTTTCCTTTGACTGGGCAGATAGGCCGGCTTGCCGGCCGCGAGCCTCACCGATCCGGCTACCTGGACGGAGCAGGCGCCGCTGGCAACATGTTTCGGATGGCTGTCATCCGCCAACCTTCCGAACCCCGTATCAAGACTAGCGTGGTCCACATCCTGCGGCTCTCGCCACCGGCAAGGCCGGTGAGTTCGTAACGACCATCCGCGAGCGCCACGCCGGGCGCGACAAAGCGAACGGACTCCACGGTAATGGTACGCTTCCCACCTGACTTTTGGGAACTCGCCAGTGTGCCACGCACGACCTCGCCCCGTCCTTTTCGCCACTCTCCCGAAGAGACGAGTTGGTCAGCGTCGCTGGTCAACAGCGCCTCAATTGTGTGCGCATCTTCATTTTCACGCGCTTCCATGTATTTCTTAATCACTTCCCGGATGGCTGCTTCTTCGCCCGTCGCACCTGCAGGACTCTGTGCAAACAAGGATACAGCCATGACGAAGCAGGACGAACATTTCGAGATCATGCGCATCCCATACCTGCCGTAAGTTGTTCGAGATTTATATGGCCTCAGTTTACTGCAACAGCACGGAATGTACAAATAGGCGTAACGATTTCTGAATTAGATCTGCTTGAAAACAAGGCTCCTCGGTTATAATCCACATTCCTCTTTCCAGGACAATTCGGGTTGACGGGTTTTTTCAAAATGATCCGGAAGACAACGACCCCGTTAGTGAAGGGTTGCCGAAAACGGCGGAGCCTATGAAGACAACATTCACGGCCCTGCTTGCGGCAGAGCCGATTGCCCTTCTTGCCGGATTGTTGACAGAACCACACCCCTGCCGATTACCGTGGACTTGCAGGAATAGTGAAAGAGGGGGCAGTACGCCGCTGACGGTGGAGATCAACTGGCAAGCGGGGTTAAAGCGATAGAGTTCGGAGTTCAAGCTTCGTTTGGAGTTCAAGCTTCAGCTTGTGGTTGGAGTTCAAGCTTCGTTTGGAGTTCAACCTTTAGGTTGCTGTTCTCGACAAACGCAAGCTGAAGCTTGAACTCCGAACCAAACCGCAAGGTTGAACTCCCAACTCGAAACCAAACGCGGAGCTGAAGTGATGAGTCTTGCGATAGGCAAACGACTTGGTCCATATGAGATCCTGGCTCCGCTGGGGGCGGGCGGGATGGGCGAGGTGTATCGCGTCCGGGATACGCGGCTGGAGCGCATCGTCGCCATCAAGATCCTGCCGCAGCATCTTTCCAATGATCCGGTCCGCAAACAGCGCTTCGAGCGCGAAGCCAAAATCATCTCCAGCTTGAATCATCCCCATATCTGTGTGCTCTATGACGTAGGCCATCAGGAGGGGATGGATTACCTCGTCATGGAGTACCTCGAAGGGGAGACACTGGTGAAGCGGCTTGAAAAAGGGCCGCTGCCACTTGAACAGGTGGTGAAATATGGAGCGCAAGTAGCCGACGCGCTCGATAAAGCGCACCACAGCGGCGTCGCCCACCGCGATCTCAAGCCCGGCAACATCATGGTCACGGATCAGGGGTTGGTCAAGGTCCTCGACTTTGGTGTGGCAAAGACTGGCCGGCCGCCTTCGATGCCAATCGGAAGAACGGCCGGCCACAGGGAGGCAAGCTGGAGACTACG
>JBGPHY010000789.1:0-2982 GCA_041484625.1 Terriglobia bacterium
ATCCTACATGCCTCCCCAAAACCGACAATTCCAGGAACGTTTAGAGTTCCACCGCGTAGGCCATGCTCCTGCCCTCCGCCCAAAATCATCGGCACCAGATCGATTCGGGGTTCGCCGCCGCGAATAAACAAGCCCCCAACACCTTTTGGTCCGTACATTTTGTGTGCTGAAAATGCCGCCAAGTCGATGCCATCAGCGCGTAAGTCGATCAGCATCTTGCCAGCGGCTTGAGTCATGTCACACAGGAACAAAGCCCCCGCCCCATGGGCGATGCGGCTAATCTCTAGCACTGGATGAATAGTGCCTATCTCATTATTAGCAGCCGTGAGAGCCACCAGCATCTCCTTGTCGGAAGACATTGCGGCTTTGAGCTGGTCCAGGTCAATGTGACCCTCGCGATCTATCGGTAGAATCTCCACCTCAATTCCAGCGACCTGCTGAAGCTTCCGACAAGGAGTGAGCACAGCGTCGTGCTCCGTCGTGCAGGCGATGATCTTCCTGCAATCCAATTTCTGCAGAGTGACGAAGCCCTTAATTGCCGCATTCAAGCTTTCGGTAGCACTGCTGGTGAAGATAATCTCGTTTGGCTTGACATGAGTCAAATCGGCAACATGCCAACGCGCATCTTCGACGGCGTCGGCCGCGTCCCAACCAAGCGAGTGATCACGACTTGAGGCATTCCCATATACCGTGCAGAAAAATGGTTGCATAACCGTGAACACCCTTTCATCCACAGGCGTTGTCGCGTTATAGTCCAAATACAGGGCTGTAAGAGGCTGATCTATCATGTTACAAGATTGTGTACAGGCATCACGGCGACGATACTGCTTCAGCCGATCCAGATAACCGAGACAGTCTGCATCATCATCGAAAATCACTACCTGGCGATCGCCATGTGCAATCACGTGCGAGCACGCGCCCCGAAATTCTAGACGGGTTCGACAGGTGACAGATATAGAAGATCTGCCTCTCAACAATTCAATTCAATCCACATGCCTAGCCCAACTAGCTGCACCCGGCTGGAGTCGTCACCCCATTTTCCTTAGAGATCGGGAAGCATCTTTTCGGGGACCCCACGGTCCAGGAGCATCGTCGAATGCCGGTTCAGGTAGATCATCCCGGAGGGAAACGGTGTCGTGGAAAGAGGGCGCTCTCCACCTGACCTCCCGATTCGAGGGAGTAGAGGCATTCCAGCTGAAACTTCATCTCCGCCAGGCAGAGCGGGCTCTTTTCCTCGAAGTTGCTGAGAACCTTCTCCGTCGTCTTGGCGCCTTTGCTTTCGAGCTTTATCGCCATTTCCATGATGCCCTGGTACGCATAGCTTAAGCAATCGAGGATCAACTCCTTCGGATCCTCGCCCTTCGCCATGTCGCATGCCCGGAGCGCCGCATCGAGGATTTGCCCCCATCCCCGGACCAGCACCGGGTCGTCCTCGCCTGGATTGATCGCTTGGAGTTCGTCGACGTACTTTTGGCTGAAGGCAGCTTTCTTCTGCTTTGGCGCCGCGAGGAACTCCCACAGCGCCTTGACGACTTGGTTGAGCGTGCCGAGGGATTTCTTCGGAACATAGCTGGCCAAATATGCTTGCATGCGGGAGCGCGCGCCATCGACGCAAGCGACGGCCAAGGCCAGTTGGTGAAGACGCGGCAGCCGCTTCATCCTTTTCTCATGGCGTCCAACGACATCATCCCAAACGTACATGGGCTCCTCCGGTTTCTAGGCAGAACTGAAACAAGCAAATTTCCTAATCAGGGTCATGCACGTTATGGTTCCTGCTCCTGTCCGCCCTGCCCCGGCAATCTTGCCTTTCGGGGCCGCACGCTGGACGGTTTGGGGCGATGGTCGACTGGACTCCATTCGCCTTAGCATGGTCCATGACGATCTGCTCCGCATGGGTGGAGCCGCCTTCCTGCATGCGGACGAGGGTATATCCTCTCTTTTCCGCTTCCCGGCGCACCTTCGCGCTAACCCTATCGCTGCTTACCGCGAAAACCCTGGTCTGTTTCCCGGTTTTCGGATCGGTGAGAATGGCCACCGCGGTGGTCCGCCTATTCCTCTCGTCCCCCTTCTTGAACTTGGCGTGGATGGCTTTCGCGTCCTTCTTTAGCTGCGCCTCCTGTTTCTTTGTGCAGGTCAGCCCGAAGGGATCGATCCAATTGACCGGGCTGGGGGCATACGCGTAGGCGTTCAATCCCGCTTCCAGGCCTAGCGGATCCGGCGAGATATATCGGCCAGTATCCGGATCGTAATACCGGAACCCGTTATAATGGAGCCCCGACTCCGTGTCCTCCCATTGGCCCTGGAATCTCACAGGGCACTCGGTCATCGGCGCCTCTTCGGCGCCGCCTTTCCCGCCCCAGGCTTTGTAGTCTCCCGCCCAGGCCAATACCCCGGAGGCATCCACCAATTCCCTGGCTGTGCCGAGCTGATCGTTCATGGCCCAGTAGACATGTCTGTCCCTGAGCTTGCAAAGGAGCTGGAAGCTTTCGGGATCGTGTACCCAGCCCGATTTGACCTTGTCTTCCTCGATCTCTTGGATCATGACCTGGCGGTTCCACAAGTACCGGAAAGACGTTTTCGGTCCTTCCTTCGCTACACGCCGTCCCAGGGCGTCGTAGGAATAGCGCCATTCAGCATCCTCGGGGGTTGTCACTGAAGCAAGGTTACCGTCCCCGTCCCAGGCGTAGCTCCATACCCTGGCCGCCGCACCCTCCGCGGCTTCGATTCTGTGAATGAGCCGGCCGTCGCCGTCGTATTCGTAACGAGTGGATCCACGGTGCAACAGGCGGTTTCCGGGTGCATATTCTAGCGCCTCGGGAGTTTCCGCCCCTTCTGCCATTGAGGTCAGGTTACCAACATCGTCGAAGACGAAGCTTTCGCCTTTG
Organism: Terriglobia bacterium; assembly: GCA_041484625.1. Lineage (GTDB taxonomy): Bacteria > Acidobacteriota > Terriglobia > Versatilivoradales > Versatilivoraceae > JBGPHY01. Next base: position 2,886 of record JBGPHY010000789.1, read on the forward strand.
AGCTTTTCCTGGAAGACTTGGATCAGGCGGTCGGAAGGATCATGGATATACCGGGACACTCCCCAGCGGTTGTCGTCTACCTGGGAGAGGTTTCCCA
>JBGPHY010000790.1:0-2972 GCA_041484625.1 Terriglobia bacterium
CATGTAAAGATCTGCGAAGAACGTGTTGTAGGCAAGGGAGAGCCGGTCTTGTCGATCATTCATTTGGAGCCGACTACTGACAGGCATGTGGAAGACCTGGTCGCCGAGCTTTTCCATAAAGGTCGCCAGCTCGGGCTGACGCTTGGAGTTGGCGCCGCTGACGATAAGGCCCAGCTTCTTGTGGAAAATACTGAGATGGGCCTGACGGTCGAGATAGAATTGATTGTTCACCGCCTGGGTATTGATCACACCCGACAGGCAAACCATCCAGGGCCCACTTTTGCGGACTCCGGCGGGGATGCTCATCTGGTAAGAGAACTGTGACTGGTCTTGAGGAATGGGTTCTGTGGGGCCTTCGTGATAGTAGAGCGCGCCCTGCGCCAATCGTCCCAACCAATCCATCTTCAGATTGTCGACTTCGAAAAAGCTGGTCAGAAACTCAGCATAACGGCGGCCGTCGGGGAAATTGGAGAATCCGAAGTGGCCCCAGGAATCAACGTCCCAGTGGCGGTTACGGTCGTTGATCACCTCGACAGGAGTGCCGTCGAGATAAGTGAAATACTTGTGGAAGTCCGTGGAGCGCCGCAGAGCCTGGAGAGCGGCAGGGTCACTGGTGTACTCATAATAGAGAGCTACCTGCGTCATGGTGATGTGATCGTAACCGGTGGTTGGGCCTTCGCGGCTATGTTCTCCCCAGTATCCATCGGCAGTCTGCTCGACCACCGCAAACCGGTGAAGGATTCGCGCTCCCAGGTCCTCCCATTCCTTGTTGCCAAACACCCGTCCGGCCAACAGCAAGAGCGACGCATACTGCGCATAATGATTGGGGGAAGTACCAATGTATGGGGAGTTATACCAGGGGAAATCTACTCGCTGTGCGGCATTGTCGTGCACCAGCGCGACGTTTCTTAGAATCTGCCGCTTCCAGCGCGCCCGGCGCTCCTCACCAAGGTCGTTTTCGAGCAAGCGGTAAGCCTCCAGCCACATATAGGTGTCCCAGTCGCTGTCGAGGCGAGGTTCATAGCGTCCCTTCTCATCCTCACTGGCCAGCAGGTCGCCAATTCGAAGGGACAACGCCAGCATTGCGGGATCATGGTAATGCGAGTTATCAGGGTGCCGCTTGGCGTATAACACCGTCGGCGCTAGAATGGAGTAAGGAAAGTGGCGCCATTCCGGCTGTTTCTCCAAGGCTTCCAGGTCCGCCGTAGATTGCGCGTTCAAACGCTTCTCGACCTGTGCAGCCCCGGCTTCCATCAGTTGGAAATAACGGGCGGGCAGCTTGGCTTTTGCAGACTGGGCAAACAATAATGTGCCCACCAGGAGGAGGATTCGAAGTTTCATTTGGACTCCTGAAAAGCTGTAAATGGTCAAGAAAACTAGCCGATGGAAATGCCTGAGCTCACAGCTCTGCACCTCTTCGTCAATTCAACTTTGGCTTGAAGGTGTAACAAAAAGTGGCGGGCATGAAAGAAGGACGACGTCCAGAAATGACCACTCTTAACCGCACCTTCACTTGAGCCTATAAACGCCTGCAGTTCCGGTCCAATCGCCTGGCTCAGGAGAGGAATCACTCGAATGGATCGAGTTTGAAGACATCCTTCGCGCTGCATCATTTCCGCGATCGCATCTCTTATTCAAACTTCCAGCGGGGTACCAGTTCACTCAAAGTCAGGATTAATTGTCAACCGGGTATGAATTAATCCGAGAAGACTCGACAAGGGCAACGGCAGTCTGCCAGGGCGCAACACGACTCGAAATCCGTGAAATGTCACGAAGGAGTTACTTGTACCAAAGCAATGGGGCGAAGTCAACGGAATATACTGGGAAGGGAACCGAAGAGCCGCGGGCAGTTCGCCAACCACCAATACATATGTCTCACCGCCACGGGTGTTCGGCGGGACTTCCAAGACTCGATTTTCACAAAAGTTGCACATGCATCAAGAGGGACAATTTCCCGATCGGTAACATGGCCGGAATCAGTATGCTGAGGGCTTGGCCAGCGTGGGTATCTCTCCCACACGCATGAATTCAATTCGGTGATTGGCGTCGGGACTGTGGGTGGACGGGCCAGCCACCAGCATGGCGATATCGCCAGGTACCTGCTGTTCGTTAAGCCAGATCCTGGCAAAAACCCTCCAGTCTTCCGGATCGTCGACTAGTTCGACGGGGAGCACGCCGAAGGAAAAGGCCAGCCCCTGGCACACGGCAACATCGTAACTCAACGCCACAATCCACACCGACGGTTTGAACCGGGATATCATCCGCGCCGTGGTACCGCCGCGGGTAGGGACAAACACAGCTGCACATGGTACTGTCTTCAGCGCATGCTCCACGACGGAGGCGACTGCCTCTGCCGTGGTGGAAGGTTTCTGTTCATGGTAAAGGGCGCGCAGATCATTCAACCTCGCCTGCGGGCGACGGGCTTCCGTGGCCATGGCGATTTTGGCCAGCATGGCCACGGATTCCTCGGGGTATTTCCCCATCGCCGACTCACCGGAGAGCATGATACAATCGGTGCCGTCCAAGATGGCGTTGGCAACGTCGGTGGCCTCGGCGCGGGTGGGTAGCCGGCTGGACACCATGGACTCGAGCATCTGGGTGGCGGTGATGACCGGCTTCCCCGCCAGGTTCGCCGTGGCGATGAGCTGTTTCTGTGTGAGAGCGATCTCTTGAATCGGCACCTCCACGCCGAGATCCCCGCGCGCCACCATGACCCCGTCGGAGGCCTTAAGAATTTCGTCAAAGTGCTCCAGTGCGCCGGACCGCTCGATCTTGGCGACGATGAAGGGATGTTTACCAAGGGTTCTTGCCGCTGTGCGCACAGCCTCAATGTCCGCCGCGGTCTCGACAAAGGACTGGCTGATGGCGTCCACCCCGTTCTGGAGCGCAAATTCAAGGCAGGCACGGTCATGGTCGGTGAAGGCGCTGATGCCAAGGTCAATTCCAGGCAGGTTGAGGCCTTTACGGGAACG
>JBGPHY010000791.1:0-2968 GCA_041484625.1 Terriglobia bacterium
ACGCCGACTCACCGCCACTCAACTCAGCCTCATTGCTGATTGGGTGAAGCAGGGCTGCCCGGAAGGGAACCCCGCCGATTTGCCCCCTCAGCCACATTTTACCGAAGGATGGCAGATGGGCCCGCCCGACTTGATCGCGGGAATATCCACTCCATATCGGCTGGCGGCGAGCGGCAGCGATACCTTTCGGAATTTTGTCGTCACGGTCAATCCCCAGGAGACTAAGTATGTTCGGGCCATCGAACTGCGGCCCGGCAACAAGCGCGTGGTGCACCACGCCAATATCTGGATCGACCGCAGGCAATGGCTGCGCCGGCACGATGGAGAGGATGGCCAGCCGGGTTTCCCGGGCATGAACGTCAGTACTGAGGCGCGTTCGAACACCTTCGATCCGGACTCACATTTTCTTTTTTGGAAGCCTGGCTCGGTGCTGCAGCCTGAACCTGAGGACATGAGCTGGCGGCTGGACCCGGGAACAGACTTAATTCTCAACCTGCACTTACAGCCGTCGGGGAAGGAGGAGATGCTCCAGCCGGTCATCGGCTTCTACTTCGCTTCCCATCCGCCCCGCTTTTATCCAATGCTCATCCAACTCGAACACGACGGCGCTCTTGATATTCCCCCGGAAACGAAAGGCTTTGCCGTGGAAGACCACCTGACACTGCCCGTCGGAGTCGAACTGCTGGCCATCTACCCTCACGCCCATTATCTGGGAAAGGAAGTAGAAGCCTGGGCCACTCTCCCTGACGGAACTCGCACTTGGCTGATAAAGATCGCTGACTGGGATATCAACTGGCAGGCCGTTTACACCTACCGAGCGCCCATTGGGCTTCCGAAAGGCACAACGGTTGCCATGCGAATTACCTACGATAACTCCTCCTCCAATCCGCGTAATCCCAACCAGCCGCCCAAGCGAGTTCGGACCGGGCCACGCAGTGAAGACGAAATGGGCCATGTGTGGCTGCAGGTTCTGCCGAAGAAAGAATCCGACGGGGACCCCCGTGTCACCTTGCAGGAAGCCGTGATGCAGCGCCGGCTGGAAAAGTATCCTGACGACTTTGTGGCCCACTGCAATCTGGGGGAGCTGCTGGTGACGCGCGGACAGCATCTCGCGGCTATTTCCAACTTCGAGCAGGCGCTCCGAATGGACCCGACGAGCGCAACGGCGAGGAGCGGTCTGGGCGCAGGCTTATTGGCCGTGGGGCGCCTGGATGAGGCCATTCGTGAACTCAAAGCAACCCTCCTGGTGGACCCTGTCCATTTCAACGCGCGTTTGAATCTGGCTCGGGCTCTCGGGGCCAAAGGAGATTTGAGTGGCGCTGCGGCAGAGTTAAATACTCTTGTCAAACAAAAACCGGACAACCCCGATGCGCAGGTCGGGTTAGGTGTGGTTTATTTCACGCAAAAGCGGTATGACGAGGCGCTTCCGCATTTTCAGGAAGCGGCCCGGCTGAGGCCCTCGGACGCGGATATTCAAGCCAATTTGGGCGCACTTCTCGCGATCCATGGCGATCTACCCGGTGCGATCAAGGCCTTTGAAGAGGCCCTGAAACTGAACCCGAACCATGAAAATGCTCGAGCCTATTTGGCCCGTGCACGAGCGGCACTGGACGGGAAACGTTAGGCAGCGGGGTGTCCCGGTATGAGCTTTCTTCATGGCCATACTCGGCACGATCAGATCTGCAAAAGGAAGCGCAGCCAATCAGCCTGGGTCCATCCAAGAGTTAAGATTTGGTCCGAATTGCGTCCCTTTCTCCAACAAATTAAGGCAGAACCGGTGGAAATGAAGTCGCACTCTCTTTCCTGGCTGCAGGACGTCTGAATCCTTGGACGGGTTGGCTTTGTTTTTGCATCACGGGATCGATCGAGTGAACCAGTACGCTCTGGCCGGCTTCATGGAACCGGCGCCGATAGCCCAGAGGGGTCATCCCAACTAGCTTACGGAAGACAACTCCAAAGTGGCTCTGATCGCAGAAACCAACCTCCTGACTGATTTCGGAAATCGGTCTGTCTGTCGCAGTTAATAATGACCGGGCTTTGGCGATCCGGAATTGATTGAGATAGGCCAGGAAGGACTGGCCCGTGACCTGCCTGAAGAAATACATAAAGTGCGAATTGCTGGTGGCGCAGACGCGGGCCGCATCCTCTATTCGGATTCTTTTGCCGTAATTCTTTTCCAGGTATTCGAAGAGGGGGTGAAGACGTTGAATAGCAAGCTGTTCATGGCTAGAGGGCTGTTGGCTGCCCAAGTACGCCGTGAAATGGTTGACCATCAGCATCAGAATCATTTTTAGGTAAGTTAGCACCGTCAGACGAGCTCGATTGGAAACGGCTGGCAGTTCTGCCTGGATCCGCTTGATCAACTCCACCGCGCGGGCTGGAATGCCACTACAGGCGGGGATGACATGGGGAAAATCTTTACCCTGCAAGAAAAAGGGCATCATGTACTCCATGCCATCTCCTGTTGCTTCAGTAGAACGTACCAACTCCGGCAGAAAAAAGAGAGCAAATACTTTCATTTGTTGGGAGGCATGGCCGGTTACGCGATGGTATAAGCTGCTCCCGATGACAGCCAGATCCCCTTTGGTGACCGGGAAACTTCGATCCTGAATCTGGCACACCGCCTGACCAGAATGGACATAGAATACTTCAAAGTAGTCGTGACGATTCATCCGGGTGCTTTGGCATCCGTCCAAATCGAAGAAACGGACATCGATCGGAAAGGAAAGATCGAAAGGCCAGACATGAATTCCTTCCGCGTTAATCTGGGGTTCGACTACCGCGAAGGCTTTTTCCCAAGTAAGTTCGCTGGTCTGCATGGAGTCCCCAAGCTACAGAAAGTAAAATCGACCTTAACCTTATCTCTGTATGGCCTGACTAGCTTTTATATTTTGTCAAAAAGTATATCAACGACCCTTGTCCTGGTCAAGTGTTGCAGGAGAATCAGGGTACTGGGTCAGTTAAACGA
>JBGPHY010000792.1:0-2934 GCA_041484625.1 Terriglobia bacterium
CATTCGCCTGCCGTCTTGATGAGAATGTTCTCTTCCCGCTGCAGTAAACGGCGCAAGTCCCCATCCGTGATAATCCCGGCAATAATCTCTTCCTCTTTCACTACGCAGGTCATTCCCAGCCCTGTCCGGGAGATCTCGTAAATCACGTCACGCATCGGGGTATTGACGTCTACGCGTGGAACCTGATCGCCTGTGTGCATCAGATTTTCCACCCGCAGCAACCTCTTGCCCAACTTCCCCCCCGGGTGCAGGCTGGCAAAATCCTCGATGTTGAATCCCTTTCGCTCAGAGAGGGTGATGGCCAACGCATCTCCTAAGGCCAGCGCGGCCGTGGTGCTGGCAGTGGGAGCCAACCCCAGGGGACAGGCTTCCCGGCGAATGCTGACATCGAGCACTACATCGCTGTATCGGGCCAAAGTCGATTGCGGATTCCCTACCATGCTGATCAGCGGGATGCCCAGCCGCTTCAGAGTTTCCAGGAGACCGAGGATCTCGCTGGTCTCCCCACTGTTGGAGACAGCCAGAACCACGTCCCCGCGGGCCACCATTCCCAGATCACCGTGAATGGCCTCCGCGGGATGAAGGAACATGGCTGGGGTCCCCGTACTGCTCAGCGTGGCAGCGATTTTCTTGCAGATGATCCCGGATTTGCCCATGCCAGTCACTACCACCCGCCCGTTGCAGCTGTTAAGGACATCGATGGCGCTTTCGAACCGTTGGTCGACTCGATCCATCAGGTCGATGATGGCTTCCGCTTCAATCCGCAGGACTTTCTTGGCTGTTTCGGTACTCATCTAGACATACCTTTTAAGGAAATAAGGCAAGTGTTCCAAACGAAGTCTTTGTGCAACCGGGCGGACCTGCTCGAAGATCGATTGGGATGAACGCTGAGCCAACAGACTTTCAATCTCGTAGATCTCCGGAAGAGGAGAATATGTTCGCATCGTTAAATTCAACCCGTGGAGCGTTCCTCGTCGGGCTAAGTAATGGCTAATCAGTCTGGCTGCCGGATAATAGAAGAAAACGTTAGGCCCGGGAATGGGCACCAGGATAGGACTGAGTGCTATCATCACCAGCGTAATAACCAGATCGACCGCCATCCAGAAGCTGTGCTTCCGTCGATGACGAACCAGCAACGAGGTGAAGCGACCCGTGGCTACCCGCTCGATAATTCCCGGGGAGTAATACAAATTCAGGTTTTGTGCATGGCGCATTCGCTTGAACACGCGCTCCATGGGATCGATTTTCTCTTCAATCTTGTAGTAAGCATCCCGTACCACGATGATCAGGTTCCTGACAAACCTCGAAAAACGTCCCTTCCGCTGGTTGAGCTTGTCCAGGAGGCGGTTAACGGGATTTGCATAGTCAGGGTTCATCTCTTGACGAGTTTTCGGGTCAATTCGTTCTCCCTCCGAATAGAGAACGGTGGTCTTTTCACAAACCTGGAAGAGGTAGAAATCCATTTCCGATTCATATCTGGCCGAACCCTCTCGGGGTTCGTCTGCCGCCTGCTGTTCCACATGATTGAATCAATTGCGGAAACTCGTTGGCAAGTATTATGAAACAGCGTATTAGGTTTTTCGTTCCTCAGTCCCTCCACCCATGACACTGGCCTTTCGCAACTCGCTATAGCGGTATCCATAAGCGAAGTAAATGACGATTCCAATTCCCATCCAAATAACTAGACGCTCCCAGGTTTCACGGGGTAGGCTGGCCATTAAGGTCAGGCTCACCAGGACCGAAAGGATCGGAACCAGTGGAACCAGCGGTGTCCTAAAGGGTCGCACCAACTCCGGGCGCTGATAGCGGAGAAATATAATCCCGATCGAAACGATCACGAAGGCCATGAGCGTGCCAATGCTGACCAGTTCCCCCAGAATGCGGATCGGGGTAAAACCAGCGGCGATACCCACCGCGATACCCGTGATAATCGTCGTAATGTGGGGCGTCCGAAACCGGGGATGAACTCTGCGTGCCCACGGGGGGAGCAGTCCGTCTTTGGCCATGGAGTAAAAAACCCGGGGCTGAGCCAGCATCATCACGACCATCACCGAACTGAGTCCCGCCAGCGCCCCCAGCTTTACCAGGATCGGCATCATGCTCATCAGACCGTACCAGCGTGTTCCCTGGGCCTGGATCTTGGCAGCATCAATGGCCACGGCCATCGGTGCGGCCACCCCCAGTTCCTTGTAAGGCACCAGGCCGACCATTACCCCCGAGACCAGGACGTAAAGGATCGTGCAAATAGCGAGGGACCCCAGGATGCCGATCGGCATATCCCTCTGGGGATTCCGGGCTTCCTGGGCGGTCGTAGAAACCGCGTCAAAGCCGATATAGGCGAAAAAAATGACGGCGGCACCCCGGAAGATCCCGCTCCAGCCAAATTCACCGAAGACACCAGTGTTGGCAGGGATGAAAGGGTGCCAGTTGGCGGCTCGAACAAACATCCACCCAGCCCCAATGACAGCAATCACCACCCCCACCTTCAATATGACAATAACCGAGTTGACATTGGCTGACTCTTTGATGCCGATTACCAGCAACACCGAGACTGCGGTCGTGATGAGGACTGCGGGAAGATTGAAGACCGCAGTGACGGTCTGACCTTCGAGCGTTGTTACGGCAGTTCCTGGGGCTGCGCTAAGCATGGCAGGGAACGACAGGCCAACATTGTGTAAGATGCTGATCAGGTAACCCGACCAGCCCACAGCCACCGTGGCAGCGCCAAGCGCATATTCGAGAATCAAGTCCCACCCGATGACCCAGGCGACGAACTCTCCCAGGGTCGCATATCCGTATGTATAAGCCGAGCCGGCGATGGGGACGGTTGAGGCAAACTCCGAATAGCAGAGGCCTGCCAAGGCGCTGGCCAGCCCCGCCAGGACCATCGACAGCACAATGGCCGGACCCGCATGGGCGGCGGCGGCCTGGCCG
>JBGPHY010000793.1:0-2930 GCA_041484625.1 Terriglobia bacterium
GCCGAGGTTGGGAATGGATACTTTCGGGACTGATCATGGCGGGAAGAAGGCTTGCCATTCCGACCTTCAGGAACTCTCGTCTGGATTCGTTTGTCACAAGATTACCTCTGTTTTCAGTTTCTGACGAATCGAAGAAAACAAAGAGGAACGACCAGCGATCCTCAGGGTGTGAAGTCGCTCTTCAGGAACCATCCCTACCTGCAATTCTCAGGCGACCTCATCATATACCGCAGGAGTAACGGCTTCAAAGGAATTGATCCCTAAAATGTAATGGGTCAATTAAAAGGAGGAATCTGAAGTAGTGGCGCAGTTGTGGGTGGTGGCTCCGCTAGGAGCCTAATGTTTGTAGAAATAGGGACCCAGCTATAATGCCGCCATCTCAGCCGGGCGGAATGTGGGGCTGGTTTCCATACTGCTCTGGGTCTTCCACATTCCGCCCGGCTGAGATGGCGGAGACTGAATAATGATCGGACTTCTACAAACATTAGGCTCCTAGCGGAGCCCAGCTTCTCCCGTTTAACTGACCCATTACCCTAAAATTTTCTCTGTGATCTGGAGGCTTCTCTGGTCCATAATAAAGCCCCTATCTGTGCGCTTCTGAGAAACCCGTGTAGGGAAGGGAGAGATGCCACGGGGTTTTCTGTGCGAGGGACGAACCCATGAAAATTGCCTTATGCAACGAAGTGATCCGGGAATTGTCGTTCCCGGATCAGTGCAAGCTGGCCAAGTCACTCGGATACGACGGCCTGGAACTGGCGCCATTCACTCTCAGCGAGAACCCTCATCTTCTCCCCCTTGAAGAGCGCCGCCAGTTGCGAGAGACGGCTACCGATGCGGGAATCGAGATCGTTGGCCTGCACTGGTTGCTGTTGACTCCCAAGGGCCTTTCCATCAATTCGCCGGACACAGATGTCCGTGGGAAAACAGTGGAGGTGATGCGGCGCCTGATTGGCTTGTGTGCCGATCTGGGTGGAAAGGTCCTGGTTCATGGATCTCCAGCGCAACGCCGCGTGGCAGCAGACGATGACCTCCAGGAGGCCTGGCTTCGCGCCCGCGACACCTTTACCGCCATTGCCTCGGATGCGGAGGACGCTGGAGTCACGTACTGCCTCGAACCTCTTACTCGCGAAGAATGCAATTTTATCAATACCGTGGCGGATGCCGTTACCATGGTGGAAGCCGTCGGAAGCACGGCCGTGAAGACCATGATCGATCACCGGGCAGCTTGCCTGGCTGAACAGGAACCTGTGGCCGACCTGCTGGACCGCTGGATGCCCACCGGCCTGGTGAGACACATCCATGTCAATGAGACCAACCGTCGCGGCCCCGGACAGGGTGAGAGCCGGTTTGCTCCTGTTTTCGCGGCGTTAAAGAAGAACCGGTATGAGGGAGTGGTCTCAGTCGAACCGTTTGAATATGACCCCAGCGGCCCAGCCACGGCGGCGGTGGCAATCGGGTATATTCGGGGAGTGTTAGAGGAGATTCAATCATGACATCAGGCATTCCCAGACGACAGTTCCTGAAGAGCAGTATCCAGACAGGTGCCGGCATGGCCCTGCTGGCTGGCCTGGGCCGGGCGGGCCAGGCCTATGCCGCGAGCGACACCATCCGAGTGGCCATCGTGGGAATTCGCAGCCGGGGGCAGGAACACATCCGTGGATTCCATACGCAGCCCGGTGTCGAGATCGTGGCCTTCTGTGATGTGGATGAGAACATCCTCCGGCAGAGAACTAGTGAGTACGAAAAACTCTCCGGGCGTTCGGTTCGACAAGTACGAGACTTGCGGGAGTTGTTGGATGACAAATCTATTGACGTCGTCAGCTTCGCCACTCCCAATCACTGGCATGCGCTGGGTGGCATCTGGGCCATGCAGGCCGGCAAGCACACCTATATTGAGAAGCCCTGTTCGCACAATGTCTGGGAAGGGCGACAGCTGGTCAAAGCGGCCCGCAAGTATAACCGCTTGTGCCAGCATGGCACGCAGGGGCGCAGTACCCCCGCCATCCGCCAAGCCATCCAGAAATTGCGCGAAGGCGTCATCGGAGAAGTGTACATGACGCGGGGATTGTGCTTCAAATGGCGACCCGCTATTGGCAAAGTCAATGGCCCTCAGACGGTTCCTCCAGGCATTGACTACAACCTGTGGCTGGGGCCGGCTCCTCAAAAACCCCTGATGCGCAAACAGCTCCATTACGACTGGCACTGGCAGTGGGATTACGGTTGTGGAGACATGGGAAACCAGGGAGTCCATGAGATGGACATGGCCCGCTGGGCGCTGGGAGTGGGATTGCCCGGCAGGATCCAGGCCGCCGGCCGGCATTTCATGTTCGATGACGACCAGGAGACGCCTAACTCGCTGGTCTGCGCTTTTGAGTATCCCCAGGAAAAGAAGATCCTCCAATTCGAGACCCGCCACTGGATCTCCAATTATGAAGGCAACTTTGGAGAGAAGGGCGAAAACAACGTGGGTGTGCTTGTCTTGGGATCCGAAGGCTACATGGAACTGCAGTACTTTGGCTATCGGGTGTTTCTGGGGAAAAAGCGGGAACCCGGCCCCCAGGCAACCAGTGAGGACAATCCATGGGGAGCCTTTGTGGCAGCCCTGCGCAGTGGCAATGTATCCGATCTTGCGCCGGACATTGAAGAAGGACACCTCTCCGCATCCCTCTGCCACCTGGGTAACATTGCCTACCGCACAGGCAGGACAATTCAATTTGACCCGGCCACGGAAACCATAGTCGGAGATCCCGAGGCGAGCGCATTGCTGACGCGTCCCTATCGGAAGCCGTTTGTGGTGCCGGAGATTTCCTAAAAATACTGTCTCTACTGGAGAGAGCCAAGCGGGTGCAGGATCAAGGCCCTTTTTGCACTCCCCATATTTTCAGCCAGGCGTGAACAACGCAGGATAAGATCGCTCGCACATCCGAGCA
>JBGPHY010000794.1:0-2925 GCA_041484625.1 Terriglobia bacterium
CCGTGGCCAGCGAAAATGCCCGGCCGCGCAGGCGAAGATCCTGAACCTGGTAGTCATTAGCATAGGCAACCCATTCGCCAATTGCACTCAGCCACGCTTCAGCCCCTTGAGCTTCGAGCTTGCGAACCAGATCATCGTTTGAGAACGAATTCAACCGGCAGAAAATCTCCCCCACAACCCCAATCAGCGGGACTTCAGGCTTGTAGCACGCAGCAATTCGACGAAAGCGCTCCCGGAACCGAACCACACTCTGAACCAGTGATCGGAGTTGGCAAGACGTGTTCCCGCAGGCGGACTCGATGGCGTTCGACAGCTCCCTCTGGCACTCCAGGTAAACGCGGTCTGTTGTCCCCGGAATTGTCTCGTGGGGGCGTGTTCTGAGAAGAGCTTTGTGCAATGTGTCGGTGGCTACGATTGCCCGCCAGGCCATACGCATGAACGCGCCGGCGATGTCACCGAAGTCGGCATAGCCATTCGTGTCAGTGGGTGAAATAATTCCAACATCTCCGTACCCCGCTTCGCGCAAAACCTTCTTGAGGGAGAGCGCGTACTGGCCAAAGCGACAGGGACCTTCGGTAGTCGGCATCAGAAAGACACTGCGCGCCGGGTTGAACCCGGGCTGTTCGGCGGCATGGAGCAGATCACCCAGAGTGACTATAGCGGGATAGCATTCGTCGCCGCAGGTGAACCTGCCACCCAACTCTCGCGTATGGGCGCCTGAAGCAGGCGTTACCACCGCATCAATCCCGAGCCAGCGAAAGCAGGATGCGAAGGCTTCAGAAGCCCCCTCAGCCATGGTGGCGATGTAAACCCTTTTGCCGGACAGTGGATGTGACGGGGAAATCTTCGGTCTCTCAGGGCAATGATGAAGACTTAACATGGCAGCAACTCCTTCCTGTCGGTGCCCGCTTAGTGGTGCGATGGGGCATCGATCGTTCGCATGGGCCAAGGTTCGCTCAATTCCGATGGAGGTTCAATTCACCGCGAGTTATCTGGCTGTTAACATAAAGTCTCCATCTAACTAACTGAAAATAAGGTCCTTATAAAACGTTATCTCTTTTGTTACGGCGTTGGTGCTTGCGTCATCGGCTGTTGGTGGCCCAACCGTAACTCGCTTGCGGGGTACAGTTTGAGATTCAATTCCAGGTTGATGATGCGGAGACTGACCTGTTTGAGATTTGCCGCTACGTCGCTTTCAATGATTCTCTGGAAAAGGCTGATCAGTTGCTGGACAAGCTCCATGACAGGCACAAATCTGTGCCACAAATCTTTCTAAGAATCTGCCCTGCAGGCGTCTTTGCGGCTAAAGCTTGTAGTTGAATTTCCGAAGCAGCTCTTTGCGATGTTTGACATCTTCATCACCTTCGACTCCTTTGGGGGATGATCCGTCCACAACGCCGAGAATTCCTCGCCCCTGCTCCGTTTCCGCGACGATGACATCAACGGGATTGGCGGTGGCACAGAAGATGGAACACACTTCTTGACAAGCTTTCACGGCATTTAACACATTAATGGGGTAAGCGTTTCTGAGGAGAACGATAAAGGTGTGGCCGGCGTCGACTTCCTGAAGGTTGCTTACCGCCACATGGGTCAGCTCGGCATCCGTGCCTTCCTTCCTTACCAAACACGGTCCGGAGGCCTCGTTAAAGGCCAGGCCAAACTGTATTCCCGGAACCGCCCCTACCAGGGCTTCATAGAGGTCCTCGACCGTCTTGATAAAGTGAGTTTGTCCTAGAATGACATTGCACCCCTCGGGGAATTTCAGTCGAATTGACTTGAGTTCCATATGTTGCTCCTTGGGTCCATAGATTCTGTCATCAGTTTCCTTGAATGAGCAAGTTTTGTCTACTTGGAAGGAATTGCCAGATAGTGCTCTGAAATAGAAGAGAACTCTCTATCCCATCACCACTCGGCGCAAGTGGGGTGCAGCCTCGATCAGGCGAGGCAACATATCGAAAACGGCGGTCTGGCTCCAGGGTTGCCCGTTTCGGGTCCGAAATCCCCCACGATTGAGCGCTTCGGCCACCTTGGAAATTGACTTATCTGCCGCAATCAATTGCAGCATCGCTTCCAGGACCTGTTTTTCGACCGGATTTTCATCGAGGTGCTGACAATCACCGGCCACGCGTAGCCCGTAGGGGACTTCTTCTTTCCAGGCCTCGCCGTCGGCTTCTTCGCCTGCGACGGAACGTTCCCACTCGAAAGCAGCGAGTCTCCAGCCTTGTTGGATTCTCTCTTGCAGAGATTGGAGGTCGAGTGAGCGCGAGAGCACTTCGCGGAAGCGTTCGATCCTGACCATAATATTACTCCGGCGGCTAGTATAAGAGGTTTGCTTATCCAAATAGAGTTCCAGCACGATGCCTGCCACTCGGCAAGCAGGCACAAGTGTCAGAGTTGGTTGCTCTTGGCAGGAGAGGAGCGGAGGGAAGCACTGGCTGAATGGTCGGTTCCGGGATTTCTTCGTGGCATTTTCGGACAGCAGGGGGGGTACCATGCTGGCAGTTAGAGAACGGAGGCTGGGGACTGTGTGGGTCGGGGCATTCCATGATCAAGCGGTCAGCCACGGTCCTCAGCTTCCGGAAGTTCTTCAGCCTGTGGCTGTTCTTCCCATCCGAAATCCCGGGGAAGGCTCCGCGGTCGCTCGCCGCTCCTCCTTGAGCGATCTGGTCCACCATTACGCGCCCGATGACTTCATGAAGTCGTAGCTCCTGCATTCGTCTTTCGTTTCTTGTTCCAGTAAAGGTATGCTGGCAGCCCCGTCAGCACAACCAGCAGCCCCCAGGATGAATTTTTGAAGTCATTGACTACAACATTCAACACAATCAGAAAACTCACCAAAATAAACAGAATCGGCATCCAGGGATAACCCCAAACCTTGTAGGGGCGCGGGAGTTCTGGATGTTTCCGGCGCAGGACAATGGCTCC
>JBGPHY010000795.1:0-2913 GCA_041484625.1 Terriglobia bacterium
CAGATAGTGTCTCCAAAGCCGTTCTGACCGAGTTTTCTCAGCCTTGGGGGTCGCGACGGAGCGCGACCCTCCACCGTCGCAACAAGACTACGACTCTTGAAACAGCACTTCTTCGACACCCTTTAAGTAATCTTCAGATTTGAGTCTTCACCCCAATATGGCGTTTGGTGGGCTCAGTTAAACGGGGAGCCATGACTGACCGATTACGGCGTTTAGGTGATCCCCCTCTTTTTTGCCTCTTCCAGGATGGTCTCAGTGGCCGTGGCGCCGATCCGGGTGATCCCAAGGGCGCGCACCCGCAGCAGGTCATCCAGCGTCCTGACCCCCCCGGCTGCTTTCACCTGGACTGCAGGGGGACAGTGCATCCTCATCAAGCGGAGATGATAATCGGTGGCCCCTTGATAGGAGTACATGCCGTTGGGTTGCTTGACGAAGCCGTATCCGGAAGATGTCTTCACGAAAGCAACCCGGTGTTGGGAGCAGGTTTCGCACAAGCGGATGATATGGGAATCCTCCAGGAAATCGTTCTCAAAAATAACCTTCAGCAGGGCTCCGCCGGCCACTACGGATTCATTGACCGCCTGGATCTCCTGAGACACGTAGTCCCAGTCGCCACCCAGCACTTTACCGATGTTGACCACCATGTCGATTTCCGATGCCCCGGCCTGGACGGCTGCAACCGCCTCCTTCACCTTGATCTGGGTCGCGCTGTTGCCATGTGGAAATGCGATGACAGCGCAGACTCCAACCTCCGAATCCCGCAATATCTGGCAAGCCAGAGGGATGGAATAGGGCTTGACACAGGCCGTAGCGACATCATATTTCAGCGACAGCCTGCAGCCGGCGGCGATGGCTTCGTCCGTCATGGTGGGATGCAACAGCGAGTGGTCTATCATCTTGGCGAGGGACTTCAAGGTAATGTCTGGATCCATGGGATTTCCTCTGCAGAATTGGTCCGTCTTCGAGCGGTCTTGCCTTCGATGCCGAATTATATACGACTACTAAAGAGGCTGCCAAAGGCATCAACGAAATTCCCCCTTACCCACATCTTGTGAGAATAGGATTCGCCATAGGGAAAAGAGTTTTGGTCTTGCTTGCCCCGCTAGGGGTGAAATGTTTATAGATGCCGTGATATGAACAATTCCCAGTGGGGCTGCATGTCTGGTGGCTCGTACATTCCTCCCCCACTGGGGCGGCAGGCCATAAGCACGTCGGAGTCTATAAACATCGTCCTCCTAACGGAGGCAAAGACAAGACTTACCAAGATAACAAGATGTGGGTAAGGCTTAGCTTTATTAAGGGGGAATATTTTCATCAGCACTGGCGCGCCAAGACAGCGCATGATCGACTTTCATGAAAATCGAGTTCTGGTAGCCACGGTTACTGCGCTCTTGGCAGTAACCGTGGGCATTTGTGCCTTTTGAAAAGCCCACGATTGATTTAAGAAGCGAATCAATCGTGGCTACCCCTGCCATTTTCATCTGCGGTGGTGAACTTGAAAAGATCATGGGCCACTCTCATGAAAAGGAAGAGCGGTGTCACGGATTGGCCTGAACCTGTTATGATAGCGGCGCCATGAGCAAACGACGAGACCGTTTCCGGGAAAGAGACTTGACCAGGAAAGAGAAGTTTGGGCACCCTCGCCGCAGAACCCAGACCCAGGGTACGCCCAGGAGAGTCCGTAAGGCGGTCTCGTTGCACGCCTTTTCCGCCGCCCACCAATACGATGGGCTGAGAAACTATAAGGAATACTTCAGCCTGGCACGCTCCATGAAGCGGCAGTTGAAGTTCCTTGCCGGGCCCACCAATTCAGGAAAAACCTATCGGGCTTTGAACGACATGGCGCGTTCAGAATCCGGGATCTACCTGGCTCCTCTGCGACTTCTGGCATTGGAAGGGCAAGAAGAACTGGAAAAGCGAGGGGTGGTATCTTCCTTTGTTACCGGCGAAGAACGGGACATTCGAGAGGGTGCCCGGTTCGTGGCGTCCACCATCGAAATGGCCAATCTCAACGAGCCGGTAGAATGTGCGGTCATTGATGAGATTCAACTGTTGACAGATCCCACTCGCGGCTGGGCCTGGGCCCAGGCTTTGATTGGCGCACCGGCTCGGAGCGTTATCCTGACCGGCTCACCCGATGCAATCCCCCTGGTCCAGGCGATGGCCGATTACCTGGAAGAACCTTTGGAGATCGAAACCTTTCAGCGCTACACCCCCCTGGAGGTTCTCGACTCGCCGGTTTCCATGGATGGTGTGCAGCCCGGGTCAGCCGTCATTGCCTTCAGCCGGCGGGATGTTCTCAATCTCAAGCAGTACTTGCAGACCGAGAAGCCCCAGCGGGTGAGCGTCATTTACGGAAACCTGAGCCCGACGGTGCGTCGCGAAGAGGCCCGACGCTTCCGGAGCGGAGAAACCGACATAGTGGTGGCCACGGACGCCATCGGCATGGGTCTGAATTTGCCCATCCGGACCGTCTTGTTTTATGTGACCCAGAAATTCAACGGGGAAGAGGTGGCCCCCCTGACAGAATCCGAGATCCGGCAAATATCCGGCAGAGCAGGGCGATTTGGAATCCATGAATACGGCAACGTGGCTTCACTGGAGTCCTGGGGTGATCTGCGGCGAATTCGTTCCGCCATGCGGGCCCCGGCCCAACCGCTGGAAGGGCCAGTGGGCATCATGCCCAGCCCATCCTATGTGGATGCCTTGGCCAAGGCTCTCAATACCCGGCGACTGGCCCTGGTCTTGAAGGAATTCCAGAAGAACATGACCTTCGATTCCGACCTCCTGCGTCCAGGAGTGACCGATGACATGATCAGCCTGGCTGGAATGGCGGATGAGTTTCCAATGGATCTGGACACCCGCTACCTGATGGCCTGCGCCCCGGTCGATCCGGGGGAGGGCCTGGCGATG
>JBGPHY010000796.1:0-2910 GCA_041484625.1 Terriglobia bacterium
TGCCTAACATTGAGTAGAACCCCGAATTGGGGCAAAATTCTACCTCAGTTTGAAACCATACTCCTTAATCTTCCGCACTTCAAATGGTTAAGGTGTGGTGAGGAGAGTTTCCATGGAAGATTATGCCTCAGCGGTATCGGAGAAGCCGAAACTGCTCGACCAGGTCAGAGCCGCGATCCGTGTTCGCCATTACAGCATCCGGACCGAAGAGGCCTACGTTCGCTGGGTGCGTGAATTCATCCTTTTTCACCACAAACGCCATCCCGAAGAGATGGGCGAAGCGGAAGTGAGCCGGTTTCTCACTCCTCTGGCTGTTAATCAAAAGGTCACGGCTTCCACTCAGAATCAGGCGTTGAGCGCTCTGCGTCTATGGATTTCTCACCGCAGTAGTTGGCTACCCCGATCGAGGAGACTCGCTCATTCTTACCGTACGCTACTTCCCTTTTTCCTGCGGAGCAACCTGATTCCTGAACCTGCAGATCCTATTTCCTCTGTAACCCTTGGTTGATGGCACGGAGGAGGTCCCCGCCGTGGTCACCGGAATACTCCCAGAACATCATCCCTCTCAGCCGGTGCTGGAGCACATACTGGCACTTCAGCTTCATGGAATCCACGTCGTCGAATGAAATGAAAACCCGGCTGGTTTCATTCCACAAATAGGGAGCCGATGCCTTGCTGTCCCAGTAACGGACGAAACCGTTTTTGTCCAGATATTTCTCCGCGATTTCCTGGTAGGAGGCATGGAGTTTTGCTTCCTTTCCGACTTGAAAGAGTCCATTGTTCTTGGACTCAACTTCAGCCCAGGCCCGCCCATAAAAGGGAGCCCCCAGCACGATTTTCTGAGGGGAAACACCTGCTTGAAGGTAGGCATTGACCGAAGAATCGGCCGAAACCTTTTTCGGATCTGAAGGGTTCGTGTAGAGGCAGGCATGATGGCCGGTGGTTGGATCAGAACCTGCTTCATAGAAGTCGTAGGTCATGAGGTTAACCGAATCCACGTAACGTTGGACCTTTTTCATTTCAGTATGCTCCAAGAAATCCTGCGATGCTCCTGTGGCCACGGACGTGAACAGGTGGCGGCCTAGCTTCTTTCCCTCCTGGTCCAACCTGCTGCGCAGTTCTTTTAGTAGGGCTGTGAAATTCTGTTTGTCTTTAGGGCTGTGCGGGTTGCCGTAACCGGGAAGACCAGGGTATTCCCAGTCAATGTCAACGCCATCCAATTGATGAGTGCGGACGAACTGAACCGTACTCTCAATGAACTTGCGACGGCTTTCACGGGTCAGTGCCATGCCGGAAAACCCTCCGGACCAAGTCCAGCCGCCTACCGACACCAGGACTTGCAGCGTCGGATTACGCTGTTTAAGACTGTTAAGAACTCGGAAGTTCTCACGGTCATTCTTAAAACCTTCAATTATCCGCCCGTCCTTGATGTTGGCGAATGCGTAGTTAATGTGAGTGAGTTGCTCGGCGGCAATCTCCTCAGGCTGGATGAGCCTATCCCGAACGAAAACGTATGCAATGATTGCTTTGGTGGGTTCCTTGGCAAGCAGGGGAGGAACCGGGACTATGGCGCATAGCAACAAAATAATGCAGAGAATGAAACGGATTCTATTCATGCGGACGCTCCACTGATGGTCTTAGTTCAGGATGGAAGGATGGATTACCCGTGCCGAAATGGCACATCCTCCTCAGGAGGATTCCAGGACCGCACGGGTAGCGATAAACAAGACAACGCCTCCAAAAACGAAGAGCGACATCTTCACCCCAGGCTCTTCATTGACTTCCGGCATGAGGTCGGAGGCAGACACGTAAATGGTCACTCCAGCCGAGAGTGGCAAGCCGTAATGCACCAGCCCTTTCACCATTCCCATGGTTAGAACTCCCGCCAGGGTCGCCATCCCCAGGAGAGCCGCCGCCAACAGAGAAAAGGCCTTGCTTCGACCCGAGGCCATCATGATGGACGAGACTGTAAAGCCTTCCGGCAGTTTGTGAAGAATCACAGCCAGGAAGAGGATGATCCCGAGCTGGTAGGAGAGAATGAAGCCGGAAGCGATAGTTACATCGTCGAAGAAAGCGTGGGAAATCAGACCGATCAAGGCGGAGATTCCCACTCGAGGGTCAAGCATCTCTTCTCGATGAACTTCCTCTCCAAAGTGGAAATGGGGAGCGAAGCCGTGCTCGAAGAGATGGATTAACAGATATCCAGCCAGGATCAGCACCGGCGACGCCTGAAACAGTTTGAAACTGGTTGGGACCATTTCCAGGAAGGCGGCTGCCAGCATGAAGCCGGATCCCAAAGCCAGAAAATATTTGAGATACTCCCGGCGCCAATGAGTCTTGACAATGATCAGCCCCCCCACGAAATTGGCGGAGGCAGCAGCCAGACCGAAAATGAGGCTTAGAATGAGAGGACTCATGCGCTGTGCCGGAAGTTGATAACATCTCCGTCCTCGACGATATACTCCTTCCCTTCGAGCTTCAGCACCCCTTTATCCCGGGCCGCCTGCAGACTCTCTAGCTCCAACAACCTGCCGCATGGGACGACCTCGGCTCGAATGAAGCAGCGCTCAATGTCAGTGTGGATGACCCCGGCGGCCTTCAGCGCAGGGGTGCCTCGGCTGATGGTCCAGGCACGGCATTCATCCTCACCCACCGTGAAGAAAGAGATCAATCCCAACAGCTCGTAAGTTACCCGGATCAGACGGTTCAGACCAGATTCGTTCAGCCCGTAATCGGCCAGGAATAATTCGGCTTCTTCTCCGGACAATTCTGCCAATTCGGACTCGATCTTGCCGCAAATCGCCGTGATGGCTTCCCCGGATCGTGAAGAAATTTCCTCCAGTTGGAAGAGAGGAATAACGTGACCAATTTTGGAGGCATCTCCATCGGAGAGGTTCAAAACATGAACCA
>JBGPHY010000797.1:0-2904 GCA_041484625.1 Terriglobia bacterium
AGATCTGAGGTTACACCCTCAACGCTCAAACTACCAGCTGGACCACGCCGCATTCTCCTGCGCAAAGAGGGGTTCCAAGACAGTGAACAGGAGATTGAGATTGAAGATAATTCGGTCACAACACTCCATCAACAGCTTGCCTCGTCGACACAGTGAAGGGGGGGGAGACGGCGAGAGTTGTGCACAAAATCAGGTTTCTTCCACTTCTGATCGTAGCGGCTCTTCTGGGTTCATGCTCAACAGGAATCCAGCTTGACCACAGTATTAAGGAACGCCACGCCCGCGTTGAAAGATGCCTTGAACAACTTGGCCAGGCGGGTGTCTATCCCGGTCTTGAATACGTGGTGTTTGATTCGAGCGGCATCATAGACAGCCACGCAGTGGGATATGCGGTTATTGCGAACCGGCGTCCAATGCTCGCGCAAACCCGGATGAACGTTTTTTCCACTACAATCCTGAGTCCAATCCCGGGAACAGTTCGCCGACGAGCCGGCAGAGACTAGGGCACTCAAGGAGAAAGCCGACGTCGCCTGTGCCTGACCGACCCATGTGACCCCGCACCGTCTTTCTATCAGGGAGTATCTCTTCCCAGGAGGGACTGAACCGCAAGGTAGTTTAGGGGACGCTCCCGCGGCGTGAAGTAGCCCTTGGGGAACCACATCACGGCGACAATCACTTGTTGAAACTCGGGGCCAAAGAGACGAAGGTAGATGGCAAAGCGGTTACCGTCAGGTAACAACGTGTTGTCAGTAAACGGAAGATCAAACCAAGTCAGTCTGAATCGATATGCGGGAGAGGTCGGTCCGGGTTGTCCAAGCTTGGACAAGAACGGCGTCACGGAGACGCCGACCGTTTGATTGTTCCAATCGGGATCGACGACATACATGCGTAAGGTATAATTCCCGTCGGGGGATTTCAAGTCGATCGTTTCCCTGAATTGCTTACTAACCGTGCACTCGGCCTTCGCCTCGGATTGATTTGGCCCCGTTCCCAAGGTGAGCAAGTAGACTTCGCATCCGTGTATTCTGGATTGATCTGCAGTCCCCCACCAACTGACCAGGCATGCCGGCCAACTTGACCGCTCCTGCAGACTGGATCTGTAGGCAACCCATTCCAATGCAATCGAAGCCTTCTGCCGCTCGGCTATTCGGCGGGCGATGGACCACAAGGGCTCGCGCGGGTCGGGTTCCTGCTGCAGATTGTTTCGTCTGGAGCTTGTTTTGGGAGTCAGCCTCTGGCAGACGTCCTCCATCAGCGGTTTCAACTCAATATTCTCATGGAAATTCAGAGCCAGCAGTTCCACCAGAAGGCGTTCGCGGTCGGGAGAGATCGGTGATCCCTCTTTCTGCGATCCTACAATCGGTGTGATGAGGTTAGTAAACATATTAGCACGGAGCTGGCTTTCCGCCTGTTCGCGTTGACTCTGTATGGAAACTCCAGTTATCCGGCTTTGAAGCGAATTCGCAACAAGTGCAACAGCAACGATCGCAAAAGCTCCTACCAGCTTGGCAAGTGCATCAAGCCATTCCAGCAGACGAGCTGATCCCGAATGCTCAGCCACTTTCCCTGGCCGTGAGTCTGCCTGCTCTCCAGACATGGCTTCACCTCTCGGCCTTCTTTTTCAGATGGATGTCTTCCTGCACTGATTGGGGGTAGCTCTGAATGATCCCTTCCAAGCCGGCGTCATCTTTGGGGCGAACGGTGTACTTCCCTGGATCGAGATACACACTGAAATTCCCTGACCCGTCCGTTTTAAAGTCAACTACTTGACCTTTCCCGGTTTCCGCCGTAAGGGTCCTATTGGGTAGAACCTTGCCGTCCGGACCGAACACGCGACCAGAGACTGCATCAGCCCTTGCGGAAACGGACATGCAAAGAGCGAGAGCAATCCCAACCAGAAAAACGGGCCAGTGGGAGTTTCCGTTTCTCGCAAGAACTTCCGGTAGCGGCGTGAAAACGCCAATCTCTGATGAAATGCAAGTGTGAGGCATGACCTACCTTCCTTGGCTCATAGACTCTTAGCCACGCTTCATTGGGGAGGTCAGCCCAGAATAGAGACCTCCGCAGGTAGTTTACTTGAAACAGAGCGTGGCGCAACTCCCATACTACCTCGTTTTCAATTCCATGAAATAAGAAAATGCAGCCAAAGCAAATGCGTCAGATGTGAAGAATTCGATTCTCTCAGACTGGTTTCTCCCGTCTGGGGTAATGCAATCCGAAAAGACTTGACTATGGGACGTTTCCGTCGCGGCCACTGAGGCTTGTGGGATACTTTGTCTTATCCTGTTTCATCTGTTTGCCTGCGGGGAGGTACATGTCTTGCGCCGTCAAACCCAACTCCTTGGCCATGTGAATGGAATAGTCGAGGCCTCCCGGTTCGGCGTCGTGGCGGTTGCTGCCCAGACTGAATCGACAGCCCGCCTGTTTGGCCAGCTTCAGGAAGGCAATACGGGGAATGTTGTACTTGGAATTGATCTCCACTGCGATATGATTCCTTGCTGCCGTTCTAATCACCTTGAGCATGCGTTCCCTTGTCCACATATCGGCTCCGCCAGCCAACTCCATAAACCTGTAACCCCTTGTACACGGGTTTTCCTTGCAGAGTACCAACAAACTGCTCCAATTTTTCGTCATTGCTCAGCCCCCAGCCTTCTCCACCCTCGCCAGTGACCCCCAGCTTTATTCCTTGGGCTTGACTGAGGCGAATCATCTCATCCAAATTCGCATGTCCCTCCCAATGATAGTGCAGATCTACCCACATTTGTCGTGAATCTGCAGGGGGGAGCGATGCACCATCGGGCGGGTTCTGATTAGTTTGTGCCCAGAGGTAAACAGGAGATGGGGTCGCCAGGATTACCAACAACAACCCGCCCCGCAGTGTTCTGTGCACCATCTTTGTCAGCC
>JBGPHY010000798.1:0-2887 GCA_041484625.1 Terriglobia bacterium
GCCCACCTCTTCTTGTTTGGAGGCGACACCGTCGATCCGAAGTTTGTGCCGCTCGTAGCCACGTATCACGCCTTCGTTATTCCCACCCTGACCGTGCTGGAAAGCGTTTGCAACCAGAGTCCAGGGCAGCGCGTTCTCGACGACCCGAAGCTCAGCCCCTACCTGCTGCCAGACGATATAGCTCAGCTCAAGAAGAACATCAACCGTGCCCAATTCCATAATTGCCAGTTTGCAATGAGCGTCATTCCACCTCTCACTGCAGCGCAGGTGCCTATTCTCGCTGGTACCGACTTGGGAAATCCTGGCACGGCCCCGGGTGCCTCGCTCCATGGAGAACTAGAGTATTTGGTCGAAGCTGGACTTACACCTCAGCAGGCACTCGTAGCTGCAACCTCGGCGCCAGCTGCAGCATTCCACTTAGCAGACCGCGGGCGCATTTCGCCTGGGCTGCGCGCTGACCTTCTGCTGGTACGCGGCGACCCGACGGTGAACATCAAGGCAACACGCGATATCGTGGCCGTGTGGAAAACTGGCGCTCCTGTTGATCGACAGGCTTGGCTCATACATGCCGAGGCCACACTGAAAGAAAGGCCCAAGCGGTAGGCATTCTAAATGGAATGGGGGTCTACCGGCCCAATCGCCCGGAAGGTCATATGTGTTCCGTAACTACGCCCCAGCCCTCCACATGTTGGCGCTGCCTCCGCAACACGACTGAGTCTCAAAGTCTCGATAGCAACCTTCGGATTGGCAATCAAAAGTCGGCTCCGGGGCGAATACGCGCCCTTCATCTGATGGTAACGCCTTAATCGGAAACTAGCTGTCACACATCACGGACGAGAACACGATCTTCCCATTCTTAAAGCCAATAAGTATCGATAGACGGGCTAGCATTCACTCATCAATTTGGATTACCCAACTGCTCGGAACCCTCCGTTTACTTCCCATTTGTAGTTAAATAGCGTGCCGTCCTGAAATCCACTCAAAGGAGGCCGTTGCATATGCCAAAGTCCCGAAGGAAGGCTGCATTGAGGAAGTCTGTTCTCCGACTCCCTGAATTGGAACAAGCGAAATCCAGTGTCCTGAGCTCTCTGTCTGCCGTCGGCTCACAGCGTTCCTACCGACACGCCATCGATCAGTTCATCGACTGGTATTGTTCCGAGCCCCGGTTGTCCTTCAATCGGGTCGTCGTGCTTCGTCACAGGGTCCATCTAGAACAACGTCCCTATGCTCCATCGACCATCAATCTTCACCTGGCTGCCGTGCGCCGGCTCGCCTACGAAGCTGTCGATACCGGGTTGTTAAGTCCAGAGCTGGCGGCAGGAATCCGGCGAGTGAAAGGAGTCAAGAGGCTCGGCGTCAAGATCGGCAACTGGTTAACGGTAGAACAAGGAAAGAGGCTGCTGGAGAGTCCTCGAGGGAACACCCTGCGAGGGAAACGCGACCGGGCCGTCTTGGCCGTGCTCCTTGGTTGTGGTCTTCGCAGGGCGGAAGCCATTGGTTTGGCATTGGAAACTATTCAACTCAGGGAAGACCATTGGGTGATTGCCGACCTGATTGGGAAAGGCGGTCACGTGCGGACAGTACCCATGCCGAACTGGGTCAAGGCAGCCATCGACAGCTGGACGACTGCCACCCAGATCAAGGAGGGGCGGATCTTCCGATCGATCAACAGAGCGGGTCGAGTCTGGGGCCAAGGAGTCACTCCCAAGGTCATCTGGCAGGTGGTCAAAACAGCGGCTGCACAGGCTGAAATCCGAGTATTGGCTCCCCACGATCTTCGCAGAACGTGTGCACGTCTCTGTCATATTGCCGGCGGCGAATTGGAACAGATCCAGTTTTTACTCGGACACGCATCGGTGGAAACAACCGAACACTATCTCGGATGCAAACAGAAGTTACGCGACGCGGTCAACGATCATCTCGGGATCGAGACCGAATGGGCTGAAGATTTCAGGCCGTCAAATGTTGGGGCACCTTGATTACGGGATCCGTCTGTTTCCTGAACGCTAGCGGACTTGGGGGGATTTATGCGGGGAATGTAATGTAAATCCTTCTGCATCAATCTGTTGTCCGTCGATTAATCTTCGATTCTATAACTCAGTTTCTTAACGAATGGGGAAGGGGATTCCTAATCGCATATGACTCCGATCCCCTTTCCGGCATAGTCCCGGCTCGGCAATAATACGCTTGGATTCTGTCGAGCGAGTTTCATGGACATTGAAAGCTCCAGGCACTCTCATTGAAACCAAACGTCAATTCCATACAAGGTTACAAACTGGCCGGACTGGCGGTTTCCGCTCTTTAGTCATATCATTCTTTTCATTTCCGGAATTATAATACCCACATCCTTTACGAGACTGCTTTTGGCGCAACTTGCCCGTTGATCCCGGTCCCACGGAGTGACCACCATGATCGGCCAATCGATTTCTCACTACAAGATTCTGGAGAAGCTGGGTGAGGGGGGGGATGGGGGTGGTTTATAAAGCCCGCGACACCCACCTGGACCGCTTCGTGGCCATCAAGATCCTGCCTCCCGAGAAGGTCGCCGACCCCGAGCGCAAGAAAAGGTTCGTCCAGGAGGCCAAGGCGGCGTCAGCGTTGAATCATCCCAACATCATCACCGTCCACGATATCGATCAATCTGAGGGGATTGATTTCATCGCCATGGAATTCGTCGATGGCCGGACGCTCGACGAGTTGATTGGCCGGAAGGGGCTGAAGCTGAGCGAGGCGTTGAAGGTCTCTGTCCAGATGGCAGACGCGCTGGCAGCAGCCCACGAAGCCGGTATCATTCATCGCGACTTGAAGCCCGGCAACGTGATGGTGACAGGCAAAGGCCAGGTGAAGGTGCTGGACTTCGGTCTGGCCAAGCTGATGCAAGTTTACC
>JBGPHY010000799.1:0-2887 GCA_041484625.1 Terriglobia bacterium
CGCGTGGCTGCTGCTCTGCCGGATAGCGGTTTCTGGAATTTTCTGGCTCACCACCAGGAGCATGTGGCGTGGATTGGCTGCTCCCTGCATGATCTGATCCAGCCCTCGTTTTCGTTCATGGTTGGGGCGGCGTTGCCCTTTTCGATAGCCAGCCGGGTGGCCAAGGGACAGTCACGTCTACACATGACCCTTCACGCCTTCTGGAGGGCATTATTGCTGATTTTCCTGGGGATCTTCTTGCGCTCAATCAGCCATGTGCAGACCAACTTCACTTTCGAGGATACGCTTACGCAAATAGGCCTGGGCTATGGTTTACTCTTCCTGCTAGGGTTTCGCTCAGTGCGCGACCAGTGGATCGCCTTGGGATTGATCCTGGTTGGCTACTGGGCGGCTTTTGCACTGTACCCATTACCAGGGGCTGATTTTGACTATGCCAAGGTCAGCGTGCCGGCTAACTGGACGCATCTGATGACCGGGTTTGCCGCACACTGGAACAAGAACAGCAATCTCGCCTGGGCATTCGACACGTGGTTTCTCAATCTCTTCCCGCGCCAGAATCCTTTCACCAGCAACGGCGGGGGTTACTCGACTCTCAGTTTCATTCCGACCTTGGGGACCATGATTTTGGGCTTGATTGGCGGGGGCGTCCTGCGCAGTGAACGAGTGCCGTGGAGCAAGGTGAAGTGGCTGGCTGTCGCCGGCGTCAGCGGATTGTTCCTCGGGCTGGTACTGAACTTTCTGGGCATTTGCCCGATGGTGAAGCGGATTTGGACTCCAAGCTGGACACTGTTCAGCGGCGGGTGGTGTTTCCTGATACTGGCGGGATTATATGCAGTGGTAGATATTCTGGGCCATCGCGCCTGGGCCTTCGTCCTCATGGTCATCGGCATGAATTCTATTGCGGCGTACTGCATGAGCTGGCTGTTCGAAGGTTTCCTCCTTTCTTCTCTCCGAACCAATTTGGGAGCAAATACCTTCAAAGTCTTCGGCCCCGCCTACGAGTCACTGCTCAGCGGTGGCTGTGTGCTTCTAATCCTTTGGCTCATTTTGTTCTGGATGTATCGGCGAAAGCTGTTTTTGAAAATCTGAGTTTATGCCGGTCCCATTTTCATCGTCGGTGTCGCGCCAAGTTGGCGCATGGCAAGCTTTTGTGATAGCTTATGTGAAAAGTCGCAGGGACTCAATGTCAGGACAGTTCAGGACAGACTTTGCCGGGGGTAATCTCCGGCAAGCTGGGGGTACTCCCTCAGCACCGGGGAGTGGATAAAGGTTCCCAGGTGGATTAACACAACAAAGGAGATGAAACACATGAAGTATGCATTTTCGCTAGGCGCCTTATTGATTTGTAGTGGCTCATTGATGGCTGCCGGGAAGGCTCCGACATCAGCAAAGGCCGCGTTGCGAAACGCGCAGGGCCAGCCGGTAGGGACGGCCGCCTTCAGGCAGGCTCGTGACGGCGTGAATATTTCCCTCCAGGTTTTCAGTCTGCCGGCGGGTACGCACGCCTTCCACATCCACACCGTCGGTAAGTGTGACCCGCCTGATTTCAAGACGGCTGGTGGGCACTTCAATCCCGAAAACAAAAAGCATGGGCTGAAAAGCTCAGCGGGACCCCACGCCGGCGATATGCCCAATATTGCAGTGGGTCAAAAAGGTAAGGGCAAGGCGACTTTACTGAACAAACGAGTGACACTGGGCGAGGGCGCCAACTCGCTGTTTCATGAGGGGGGCACTGCACTCGTTATTCACGAAAAGGCAGACGACGACATGACTGACCCTGCCGGCAATGCTGGGAATCGAATTGCCTGCGGAGTGATCCAGAAGGGGAAATAGCAGAGCGAATGATCATCTCACCTGCAGGAAGGGTCGGCAGGAAACACTCCTGTCCTAAAAGCGTGTCTAAAAAGCCTTATTGCAGGACTGGATGGCATTTAGAGAACGGCCCTGCGAGCCGCCGCTTGAGTGTCAGCATTTCTGATTGGGGAAGGGGCCGTTTTTTGGGAACTGCAAAGCGGTTCCATTGATCAGCCGGGGGTTGGTGCCAAGACCACCAACCCCCGGAACCGGGCACAAGAAAACGTCAACCCTGGGGTTGCATAACATGAAATCCAACCCCTTGAGGGTTGCCTCAGGGGGAACCGGTTCCGAGGGGTGGCGCGTGACGCGCCACCCCTCGGCTGTTGAATCGCAGCCCTTCGTGGTTCAAGGGCGAACGCCCGCGGCACAAGATGCCTCTGCAAAGGGGTTTTAGACGCACTCTAGGACCTGTCATGAGGATTGCATCCCACCTCTACTACTCAGACTTCAGCACCGCTTGCGGGTCGGTTCTTACCGCCTCCTAAAAGGCTCACCACTATGTTTTCTGTATTCAATTGGCGGAACAGGCGCGTCTTGCTTTTCCCATGGGACTTAGAGCACACTCCCCAGCAGGAGGGTATTCCATTGGCTAAGAGAGAGTGCTTATCCTTGTTCCTTTTGCTGGCACTCAGTCCGCGTGCAGGTCTGGCTAATCCATCCGACGGGCCGAATCCAGCTTCCCGACTGATGCTCAAAGAAGGATGGATGGTTCAGTCATCAACAAAGGCCGGGGAAAATAGAAGACTCATTTCTACGACCAGGTACATGCCAAAGGGTTGGTACTCCGCTTCTATACCAAGCACCGTTCTTGCCGCCCTGGTCGAAAACAAGGTCTACCCCGATCCCTACTTCGGTATGAACCTGAGGGCGATCCCGGGGACTAGTTATCCAATCGGCGAGAACTTCTCCAACCTGCCGATGCAGCCAGAAAGCCCATTTAGCGTCTCCTGGTGGTATCGCAAAGAGTTTCAGATAGCCGAGAGTTACAGGGGGAAGAATCTGTGGCTGCGTTTTGAAGGCATTAATTTTC
>JBGPHY010000800.1:0-2885 GCA_041484625.1 Terriglobia bacterium
CAGGTGGATTGGGCCTCCTTCGGAGAAGTCCAGATCGGTCGGGCCCAGCGCCGTCTGTCCTGCTTTGTCTTGACCCTTTCCCACAGCCGTGCCCTCTGGGTGGAGTTCTTCTTCGACCAGACGCTGGAGAACTTCTGCCTGGGTCACGTCCATGCCTTCCAGTCCTGGAATGGGGTTCCCAGGACCCTGCTGTGTGACAATCTGAAGTCCGTGGTCCTGGAACGCCGCGGGGATGAGATCCACTTTCACCCCCGCCTGCTGGAGCTGGCTGCTCATTATCACTTCACCTTCCGTCCCTGCCGCCCCGCGCGGGGAAACGAGAAAGGCCGCGTCGAAAGAGCCATCCAGTTTGTGCGTTCCTCTTTCTTTGCGGCTCGCCCCTTTACCACACTGGTCGACTTCAACCATCAGGCCCTGCTCTGGCGTGACCAAGTGGCCCACCAGCGTCGCTGGCCCGGCGATGATTCTCGAACCGTCCAGCAAGCCTGGGCCGAAGAACAGGCCCGCCTGCTGCCGCTCCCCGCTCACCCTTTCGATTGCGACCGGGTGGAACCCGTCCGTACCGGTAAGACTCCCTATGTCCGTTTTGATCTGAACGACTACTCCATCCCCCCGGAAGCCCTGGGTCGATCCCTCACTCTGGTGGCTTCGCCTGCCACGGTGAGGATTCTGGAGGGAAGCTGCGAAATCGCCCGCCATCGCCGCTCTTTTGACCGTCACCGACGCATCGAAGACCCCACTCACCTGGAAGCCTTGCTCAACCAAAAACGCAAAGCCCTGGGCTCCACCGCCTGTGGACGGCTGGCCTGCCTGGTTCCTGCCAGTCCAGCTTTCCTGGATGCTGCCTTCCAGAAGGGAGAATCGGCGGTACGTCTCTCCCGCCAACTGCTCGGCCTGCTGGAGGATTACGGACCTCAACTGCTCCAGACCGCCTTAGAAGAAGCCTTGCGTCAGGGAACACCACGAGCTTCTTCCGTGGCGCTCCTCTTGGAAAAGCAGCGCCGCTTGAACAAACAACGCCCGCCGCTACCGGTCCATCTCACCCACCGTCCCGAACTGTCGGACCTGGCTGCCCCCACTTCTCAACTGGAGGTCTACGATGCGCTCTCGCAAAATCGCTCCCGAGAATGATCTGGCTTCTCAGCTTCGTTTCCTGGGTCTCGCGGCCACGGCTGACAACCTCGATGACCTGATCTCCCGCGCCACCAAAGACCGCTGGTCCCCTCGCACCTTCCTCGAAGCAGTGACCCGCTCGGAAGTCGCGGCCCTCACCCAGCGCGGCCTCGAACGCCGTCTCCGCCAGGCTCAACTCGGCCGCTTCAAACTGATGGCCGACTTCGACTGGAACTGGCCCCGCAAAATCGACCGCGAACTGATTGAACGGGCCTTGACTCTCGACTTTATCCCCGAGGCCCGTAACTTCATCCTCATCGGAAACAACGGCCTGGGAAAAACTATGATCACCAAAAACATCGCTTATGCCGCCGTCCAAGCCGGCTATTCCGTTCTGTTCCGCACCGCTTCCGACTTGTTGACCGACCTTTCCTGCGATTCCCCCCTCCAGCGCCGCCGCCAGTTCAACCTCTATGCCCGCCCCGACCTCCTCGGCATTGATGAGGTCGGCTACCTCAGTTATGACGCCCATGCCGCCGACCTTCTCTACGAGGTCATCAACCGCCGCTACGAGCGCCGGTCCTTATTGATTACCACCAACCGCGTCTTCACCGACTGGAATACGGTCTTCCCCAACGCCACCTCCATTACCACCCTGCTCGACCGCCTCACTCATCACGCCGATATCACCCTGCTGGAAGGCAAAAGCTACCGCCTGCGCGAAAGCGAGCAGGAAACCGCCGCACGGCGTAACCCCAAGGCCCGGAGGTAAAGCCATGTCCTTGTCTGCCTATGTGGCCTCCGTGCTTGAAAACTACCAGGCTTTGCCAGACACCCCCAATCGCTCCAGCCGTTATGATCGCGCCTTGGCCCAACACTGGTTCCAGCAGCAAATCCCTCTGGAGCAAATCCATGCCGCTTTTTCGCTGGCGCTGCTTCGGCGCCAGCTCCGGCCACCCCGCGCTCCTCGCCTCCCCCAGATTCGATCCCTCTATTATTTTGCCCCGCTCTTGGAGGAGCTATCCCATCAACCCACCCGCTACCTCCAATACTGTCGCTTCAAAGCTGCCCGCCTCTTTCCTACAATCCCCTTCTTACAACAATAGCCTGACACTTCAGGCGGGTCCCTTCTGGGAATCCGCCTCTTGCTACCCAACCGGCTTTTGTTCAGACTTATTCAGTTTGCGATGATCGGCAACAAACCTCAGAAACCTGCTCCCCTACTGGGTTTCCGATGATGACAACCCTTGGGGAACGTTTGCAACTCGTGTCAAGGAATTGCAGTTTATTCCCTGTTGAAGTGCCACCAGAACTGCCACCAAATGGACGGTCCTGCAATTCCTAAAAAAATCGACCCCGCCCGGTCACCCCCAAAGAAGGTTCCTTCGCGGGCCGAAGGGCTCAAGGGTTACCCCTCGGCCTTTATGCTGACCGATACTGAGCCTCCATTGGCCCCTGGAGGGGATGGATCGGACGCATTAAAGGAGATGAGAAATACGTTGGAGCACGAGTGATGGATTTGACGGGCTACATGGCCTGGACGCACCCGCTCTTCAAAAGAGACTCACATTATGCGACAGCCGATCAACGACGGTTGGCAAGATGATTTTATTGCTTAAATGAATGATCTTCAAGATGAGTTCGGGTGCGTGGTAGGGCGATTGCATCTTAATTCGCTGGACATGGAGCGAGAAGTAGTGTATGAGATCGTGGGGTAGAGTCACTATTTAGCGAGGAAGGCTCACCCCATGAAGATAGAAGCCAGGCAGCCG
>JBGPHY010000801.1:0-2878 GCA_041484625.1 Terriglobia bacterium
GCGCTGCACGCGCGGCAGGGTATAGACCAGACGCGGCTTGAGCTGGACTTCTTTTTCCAGATCGTCAGGGATTCGGACTGCTCCTTCAGCGGGGGAATGGATGACCCAGCCTTGTTTTTGGACCACAAGTGTGACCCTCTCCCCCGGCTGGAACAGGGGGACATCTCTTCCGTTTCTTTTGACAGCTGGGAGGAGTAGCTCGAATTCACCTTGGGAAAGTGTGGTGGTTGGATCTCCCCGACCTTCGAGTCGGATCGTGACATTTGGCGCAGGGACCAGCTCGTCATTCTCACCAATCAGGTAGAGCTGCCCCCGGAGAATGGAAGCGGAAAAAGCCTGTGAGCCACTGACCAGTTGCAAGAGTAGAACAATCAACCCAAGTGCTGGCTTTTTCATCGCTTCCTCCTCATCGCGAAGCCCAAGTTCGTATTCCCCAACGTGGCCCTCGTGCGATAAGTCTCGTAGCCAGGCTTTTGCGCAATAACCAGAAGGCTATTCACCTTCCTGTCTGCGAACTCCACAACGAAGTGGCCTTGGCGATCCGTGGAAAACTCAAGTTTTGCCTCTGGGAGGGTGATTTGGACGTCAGGCAACGGCTCCCCGGTCTCCTGATCCGAAACAAAGCCGCTAATGAAGTTCGAACTGGGAGATGGGGGCGGTGTGTGTTCACGTACCGCATTGCGAAGCGCGATGAAGGAATCATGATTCTGGCTGCAGGGTTTGACGATGCTCGCATGGTCTTCGTTGATTGCAATCGATGACTTGCAGTTTCGCGTCCCACTCAACCGGTCGACGACGAGGAATCCATTCATCGGCTTCTTCTCGTAGGCACAGTATCTGTGAATTTGGAACCCTGCCGCTTGCCATTCATTCTCCAGATTCAACAAGTAAGCATTCCTGTCTCCGGGGAACATCTGGTCCAGAAGTGGATCTGAACTAAAGATCCGACCCAAGGCAGCGAGCTGTGATCCGGTTTCAGGAGTCGAGTAGAAGTAAATGAAAGGCACTTTGACGGCGTAATCTCGGTGATTAAGGAGTAGTCGTTGGACAATTAGTCCGCCAAGGCTGTGGCACACAAAGACAACATCACCATGACTGGAGAAAACCTCGTCATTCAGCAGTCGGCTATTTAGGTTTCCAACGACCTCATCTATCGTCATTGAGTTGCCGAGGTACGGGGTTTCATAGCCCACGACGTAGATGTCATAGCTCTTAAAGGCGTCGTCCGTCTGCAGGAGTTCAGGCCAATAGGCGCCGGTTGGACAGGTCCACGTATCTTTTGCATTTCCGAAAATCCCGTGGACAAAGACGATCACCCGTTGATTGTTCTCTGATCTAACATACCGGGATGGAATGTAATTTGGATTGAGCTTTCGGCAACGGGTCGGATGCCAGAGTATTGAAAGGAGAAGTATGACCAAGGAGGCGATCACTACGAAAGCGGCCTTCCGGTAACGGCGGACAACCTGTAGCACTCGCAGAAGCCTAGAAGCGTACCGGAAGAGAATACGCCTGTCTTGATGTACCTCTGGCGCTGTAGCACATTGGGGAGATTGGGGACGTTGGATTCGGTCCGGTTTCTGGCCCGTGATGCCCCAGATGAGTTTGAACAGACCGTCATCAGTGAATCCGAGGCGAAGGTCGACCCATGTGCGGTTTTCAAGGAACATCGGCAAATCTGGCTGCCGAGGAGCTTCCGGTAGTAACACTGGAATAACCGGCCGTTTGTCGCGGACGGCCAGTAGAAGTGCCGCCTGCATCTCCTCGTTTTCCCACGGTCCCAGACCGTCTCTCCCGACAACAACGGCTACACTCTTGGACGCCTTGATGCCGGCTTCGAGCAACTGCTGCCAAGGGACGCCGGGGCGAAGCTCATCTTCATCGAACCAGATTTTGAGCCCCTGGGCAGCGAGCAACCTCGTCAGCTCAGCGACCACTGGCTTGTCCTTCGAGTTGTGGCTCAGGAAGACATCGTATGTGAGCTGGTTCAGCACTCGTGGCAGCTCCCGATCCCGCAGGTTTGTCCTATTGATAGAACGGCCATTGAACCCCGCCCTTCGGACCTGACCCAATGCCCACCCCAAGTTTCTCAAGTCCGGATCTTGGGACAGCGTTTAAGACTGGACCAGTTCTTGAGCCTCGTTTCACGACTCGTTCCAGAGTTCTGACTAGGGCAACCACATCCTGGTCAAAATGCTCCTCTGTCAATTTGTACGCCTGTCTTCGAACCAGGGAACGCAGGGTTTGCGGTAGATCCTCAGGCTTGGGCACAGTGGCGTCATTCACCATCACTGGAACTACCAGAATGTCTCTGGAAAGCGCGGTACTGATTTCGTGGCGAAGGCTATCCTGAGGCCTGTCTATTTTGCGATTGCCGGCTCCATCTCTTGCGTCTAACCACCCCTTACCGATCACAACCAGCAAGATACGACTGCGCAGAACTTCTTCGTTGATTTTCTGCACATAGTCCTGACCTGCGCGGATGTCCTGAGTGTCAATGAAAACAGTCTCTTTCCCTAAGTGGGCGCTCATTCGGTCATACAAGCGCCCAGCGATCTCAGGTTCATCAGACCAGCGATAGCTGATGTAGATCTCAGGCATAGCAACCTCCAAGACACCAGAGACGACATCTGGAGTGGGGGTAAAGTCTAATTCCCTTGCCCGACGGTAATCGTCTCGGAAATTTCGTCATAGATGGCAGTTGGAATGATTCCTCTGGACTTGATTCCCGTCTTAATCTTGTAGGGACGACCCTGAATGATCCGGGCCGCGCGAGGAAACGTTTCACATCCGTGAGGGCTCAACTCGGGCAACATCGTTGCCGGAATCGAGTTAGATGACACGCTCTTACACTTCAACGCGCCATAGCGCCTGTAAC
>JBGPHY010000802.1:0-2878 GCA_041484625.1 Terriglobia bacterium
GGCTCCAAGCCTTTCTAAAACGTGGGGGCCGCGTGATGTATTTAGGGGGCAATGGATTCTATTGGGTCACTTCGCTAGATCCAAAGCGGCCAGTGATCGAAGTGCGCCGTGTACATGGGACTCGCCTTTCAACTGCGTTTGAGGGAGAGCACTACCATAGTACTACAGGAGAGAGGGGTGGGATTTGGCGGGATCGCGGCAGAGTCCCACAAAAGCTGGTCGGGGTTGGCTTCAGTGCCCAAGGAGGGGTTCCAGGTTCGGCCTATCGCCGCAAGCCAGGTAGTTTTAATCCTCGCGTAAAATTCATTTTTGAAGGAGTGAGTCCAGATGAAACCATCGGAAATTTTGGCCTTTGCACAGGGGCCGCCGCTGGATTTGAAATCGACCGCATGGACTATTCCTTGGGAACACCTTCTCACACGCTGCTGCTTGCCTCCTCATCGGATCACGACAGATCTTACTGGCATGTCATCGAGGAATCGTTCGTTATGGGTGAACACGAATGTGCGTCGGCAGATGTCAGGGCAGACATGATTTTCTATGAGTATCCAGGCGGTGGCAGCGTGTTCTCGGTGGGTTCCATCGCGTGGGCAGGAGCTCTTTCTCACAACGATTATAACAACAATGTCTCACGAATAACGGAGAATGTACTGAAGAGATTCCTGTCCGGCGAGGGTTTTGTTTAGGACGAAAACTTCCGACGTCGCTGGGAAAATATGTAACGAATACTTGCTGATGAATGGCGAGAATGACCGAGAAGCTGTGAAAAGATTCCGCCGGGTCGGGGACCCGGCCTACAGCCACTAGGTAAGGCCTTTGGATTCATTGTAGGCCGTTGAGGCTTTCTCAAAGCTTGCGGTTTTCTCAAAACCGCAACTTCACACGGCGTTTTTCCGGAATCGCGAAATTTTTCACACATTCTGAGCAGGCCAGGCATTGTTGGCTTCACTCATTACAGGCTTGTTACTTCCAACTTTGGTGGTTGATGGTTTCCATTCAGTCATCCCCATGCGGAACGAACAAACTAAAAGGGGGTTCGCTAAAATGTTTCTGTACGGCCAGCATTTGACTACACTCAAGTCATTAGCCTTAGCAGGATTGTTGTGCTCCTGTATCTTGGTTTTTTATTCCCATCAGTCACAAGCCACTGGCGCAGAAACGGGTTGGCTGAAGGTTAGCGACAATGGGCACTACTTTGTCAAGGATGGGGAAGCTTTCTTTTGGCTGGGTGACACTGCATGGTCCATCGTTAACCGGTACAGCCAAGAAGAAGTCGAGTTTTATTTGGAGCACCGTAGAAAGCAAGGGTTCAGTGTTGTCCATATGATGGGAGTATTTGATGGTGGGCCAGGTATCATAACTCCGGCCACCAATTTAAACGGTGAAGTGCCCTTCCTCAACAACAATCCTGCCACACCGAATGACAAGTATTTCAAGAATGTTGACAATACAATCAAGATGGCTCAGCAAAAGGGTCTCTTTGTGGTTTTTCAGGCTTGTGGAGGCTCCGGAGGATCTTTTGTCAAAATCAAGAAGGTGATTACCGAAGAAAATGCTAGGGCTTATGGAAAATGGCTGGGCCAGCGTTACAAAGAGGTGCCCAACCTTGTCTGGGGGAATGGCTTTGATCTGGCCCCCTGGGACCACGAGGAAATCGCCAGAGAATTCGCAGCTGGATTGAGAGATGGGGATGGAGGGGCTCATCTGACGAGTCTCCATCCAGCTGGAGGCAACTCAAGCAGCTATTTTCATTATGAGGATTGGTTGTCAGCAAACATCATCCAAGTCTGGACGCACTATTTGAGAATTTACCCCATGACTTATTGCGACTATTTGCGATCTCCTGCCAAGCCCGTGATTATGGCAGAGGGATGTTATGAAGCGGGAATCGAGTACCAAGTTAAGCCTATTACTCCTCACTTGGTGCGCAAACAAGCCTATTGGTCCTTCTTGGCTGGCGGTTACCACACCTATGGGCACAATGACATCTGGCGAAAGAACCCCAATTGGCGGGAGTCTCTGGATGCCCCTGGAGCTAGACAAATGGGCATTCTCAAAAAGATTTTCACGGCTCGTCAGTGGTGGAAACATGTGCCTGACCAATCAGTATTTGCTTCGGGTGCCAGTGGTGACGATACGCTAAATGCCGCCGCTCGTTCAGTCGATGGGGACAGTATTATTATCTATATTAGCAGCCCCACCACGGTTTCAATTCACCTAGGGAGGGTTACGTCCAGCGGTACTGTTCGAGCAACCTGGGTGAATCCCGAGACGGGAGACCAAAAGGTCATTGGTGAGTTTCCGAATCGCGGCTCTCAGCTCTTCACTACACCCCAAGGACAAGTCGATGCGGTACTGCTGCTGGATGCGGTGAGTCGGAAATTGTAGGGGTGCAATCATAAAGTGGCGGACAAGAAGGGTGGAAGACGTCCTGAAAGGACGAAAGAGATTAGTCAGGGGTTGAGCGGCGACGCCGTTCGCCGCGATATCCCTGGGAACGGATTCCCGTCGGGTTAGCACCCAGGGGTGCGATACTCTGCCGACCTTCCTGGGTGCCCGCCTATTGAGGTCCTTATTCCAGGGGCGACGCGCCCTGCGCGGGGGACCGCTGTCCCTGCCCCTGGCGTTTCGAGTGGGCAATTGGTCCATACGTCCAAGA
The DNA here is from genome assembly GCA_041484625.1 of Terriglobia bacterium. Classification (GTDB taxonomy): domain Bacteria; phylum Acidobacteriota; class Terriglobia; order Versatilivoradales; family Versatilivoraceae; genus JBGPHY01. The sequence goes on from JBGPHY010000802.1 coordinate 2,660, forward strand.
CATGAATTGGCATGATTGTAACAAACTTGGGCAGGATTCTTATAGACATCCTGACACGTGCTTGTCATCATTTATCATCAAAAATCATCAATGTCCTCATAAAGTAGTTACAGGCTTGTGTTAGTTGGCGTCGAATTGCAACCATGTCTTAACTTTAACCACAATTAGTGGCAACGACAGTTAAGGAGGGGTACATTCATGGTCAGTCGAACACACCAA
>JBGPHY010000803.1:0-2863 GCA_041484625.1 Terriglobia bacterium
AGAGCTTGACAAGAGAGCATCTCCTTTCTGGGCGCGTGATCACTGCGCGGTGTCCTGTTGGATCTTCATCACCCTGTCGCACTTCACGTTTTGCATCCGCTGAATCCGTCCATCGGGCCAGCGAATTTCCAAGACTCCAACCGTGTCGTCCTTGCCCATGCCGAAGTGTACCGGGCCTGCACTGGAAGACGCATACCCAACGGCGGAAGTAACATGGTTGTACTGGCGTCCGCTCTTGCTCAGCACCTTGATTACCGAACCAACAGCGTCGCGATTGCTCTTGGCTTCGACGAGTTCCACATCCAGCCAATGATTCGGCTCGGGGCTCCGGTTGAGCCAGATTTCGGTCGGGGCACTCAGAGCTGTAACAACGATGTCGATGCGTCCGTCTCCATCGAAGTCCCCGAAGGCAGCTCCGCGATGCCTTCGGGGTGGCTGGGCGGTGAAGCCGGCTTCCCCCACCAGAGCCATCCAGTGCCCATCCCCTTGATTGCGGAAGACCACGTTATGATCCTCGATCTTCATTCTTTTGGAGCGCGCGATGGACTGAACATGGCCGCAGGAGACGAAGAGATCCTTCCATCCATCGTTGTCGAAGTCATAGATCCCCGGGCTGTACCCGGACATAGACCCGGCCAGCGTGGCGAGCCCGCTTGGCTGAGACTGATCATTGAAGCCTCTGCCCGTATTGCGAAAGAGCGGAAAGGTCTCCTCTTGGAGGGCCACAAAGAAGATGTCCGGCAAGCCATCGTTATCAACGTCCCTGACATCGGTTCCCATTCCGGATACGTACTCCCCATGAAATGGGAGCGCCACACCGAGTTGCATGGCCATGTCGCGGTATCTTCCCTTACCTTCATCGTGGAACAGGAAGTTCATCTGCTTGTCATTGGTGACGAAGATATCTAGCCGGCCGTGCTGGTCGAAATCAGCGATGCCGACACCCATTCCCTTCCCAACATAGGCTCGGATGCCAGAGGCCGCCGAGACATCTGTGAAATGGCCATTCCCGTCGTTTCTGTACAAGCGGTTCGGCGATCCCTCGTAATAATTCGGGTGGCAGTAGTCCCCGCACTCGGACTCGGTGCGAGGATCCCAGCGTAAGTAATTCACTACGAAGAGATCGAGCTTGCCGTCGCCGTTGTAATCCAGCCAGGCGCCTCCCACCCCCCACAGTGGGCCATATTGCGGATCGAGCGCTGATAGACCAGCCTGCGCAGTGACATCGGTGAACGTGCCGTCACCGTTGTTGTGGTAGAGCGTGTATCCGTGGACGCCGGCAACAAATAGGTCCTTGTACCCGTCGTTATCGTAATCTCCAATGGCCACGCCAGTGTCATAGCCAGTGCCGGCAACCCCGGCCTTTTCGGTGACATCAGTGAACCGGCCGTGGCCATCGTTCCGGAACAAGCGGTTCCAGTATTTCGGGGACGTTTTCCGGAGACTCGGAATCTCTGCACCATTGGTGAAGTAGATGTCCGGATGGCCGTCGTTGTTGTAGTCAAAAACCGCAACTCCTCCCGCCATCGTTTCCGGAGCACGCTTTTGCGGAGTCTCGCAGTTTTCCAGAGTGAAGGGAATCGGCTGATATTCGAAGCGGATGCGACCGTTATCATTCACGGCAAAGCTGGACCCTTTGGCCCACAGCACAAGACACATCGCATTGAAAGCAACTGCACCCAAGAAGATCGGTCTTCGGAGCCTCATCGTCTGCCCTCACCGTGGTATACCTCGTGACGCTCCGCACGGCCTTGAAACCTTCTGCAAATTCCTGCCAAGGGCTTACTCCCGAGCGACGGACAGATGTACCACCTTAGCAAGCCCCCGCAATCGCAATAGTTATTGGCCAGCAGCTTTGGTTTCGCAGCAGTTTGCAGCCACTGATCGAGATATTGGTCCAGGGTCATCTTTGACGGCTCCAACAAGCGGACGAGATCGCGTTCGCGAAGCATCCGGTTCTTGGGCGGATTTCCCAGCCACGTGGCGCCCGAGACCTGACTTGCGGGTCCGGGTGCTAGTGTTGCACACTTAGGAGGACTGGTAGATCGCGCACTTGGTACCCGATTAAGCCGTTGTGCGCTCCGCATCTGAGAACTGCATCGTTAGCGCACACACCACCAGCGGCACGGAAACGGCTCGATAGAATCGCATCAATAATCCCCCTTTTCGAAATCCGGGCTTGGTCCCACAGGTCACACCAATCTCACTATGGCTGTCCATGACGAGAATACTTACGCGTCGACCGTAACACAAGTTAAAACAGGGTAAGAACATACAATAAGGCAAAGTCTTTCTTATCAATCAGGTACGTTGAACAGAAACGCTCTGTAACACCAAAGTACATAGCGTTGCAATGTGGTGTCTTCACGGAAAACCTCGTATCCCTATTACCTGTAACAACTTGGAAAGCTTGCGGCGTCTGACTGCCTCCTGTTCGTGTGAGGCATGAAAATCTTCCAAACCCTCTGTTAGCACGTGCTCCAATACCTGCGGTTCGACCGGCAGGTCATGAGTTATGCGTTGATATTTATCTCAGCTTTTTTCCGCAACCGGGCTTCACTCGGATGTGAATCGGTTGCTCTCCAAAGTCAGCTGACGTTCTACGAAGAGGGTATCCGGCCGATCAGCTTCGTTCGAGGAAACTCCGAGTCCACTTGGCCGTATCACGGCGTAACCGGAAACTGACTTGCCTCAAGACGAGGTTTCTTGAGAACCGCCGAGCGCAGACCTTACAAGCGGCTTGGATCGACCACCGAGCTGGGGGCCAATCCGCCTAGTGTAAGGGACCGACTTCGGAGGGGTTAGTGAGCTCGCAACGTGCCACAGCCACCTGGATAATCTCCCAGGAATTAACCCTGGCCAT
>JBGPHY010000804.1:0-2862 GCA_041484625.1 Terriglobia bacterium
GGCGCACAGAAAACGAACCGATCTCTACTGACGAAAGGAGTACGTCCTCAAGAAACCGCAACCGGTGATCGACTCGAACGGTCAAAGGGGTGAGAACCCAACTGTTGAGATACTGGACCGGGCCAGGCTTTCGGCCCGCACCGGCAAGTTGACCGGAGAATTCAAGTCTCAAAATTCCACCCTCTTGGGAAGATTGTATTTCCGCCTTTGGAGCCAGGCAGTCGAACCAGGGCCCAACCGAGGTTCGCATCGGCTCGAGAAGAAGGTTCTTCCCGGACCCGCGGGGAAAGGCGATGGTATCCAGCACTCCCCCGCTGCGCAGATCAAATTCCAGACGCCAGTAGGGACTGCTAACCCTGACTCGATTGCCTTCCAGCGTCTCCATTTGCAGAGAACCCATGCCGGGGACCTGGAGATTTGGTGAGCCACGCTGTTCCGCAAGATTCGCTTGAGCGAAACCGAAAAGCCATAGAGTCATCCCGCAGATCAAGATCTCATGGATTGTCCGCCGCATGAACGTAGTCCCTCCTTGGGCCTTCTCAGGAATCAAACAAACCAATAACACCGCCAATCTTTTGTTATTCCAGGGACAGCTCGATCACGGGATAAGCCACATCCGGCTTGCGGATCGGCAACGACAGGATCAATGCGTTGGGATCAATACCCGTCGATTCGCCGGACTGCATCTCAAGCTTCAGCTCCGGGCCATCATTCAGCAAAGGAAACTCTTTCATTCAGTGGGAAGAGTTGCTATTTTTAAAGTTTGTTTGAGGCCGATGCGAATGTCGGTTCCAGGTTTCATTCCAATTCGAAGAGAGGGTATCATGAAGAGAGTCTTTTTCTGCCTCACTTTATTGATAGGTCTTCCCGTCGGGCTGATGGCCGCCAAGGTCGTGGCCCATTTAGCTGATCAGCAAGGGGCCCCGCTGGCTGGAGTGGAGTCCAAACTTGTGAACAGTTCCACGGGTGCAGAACAGTACGGAGTCTCCTCCAAAACCGGCGAGATCGTGTTTCCAAACGTACAGCCGGGCACCTACAAACTCCTGGGCCGCAAGGCTGGCTACGGGCATAGTGAATCCAAACCCGTGACGGTAGCCGAGGCGGACGAATCCGTGGAACTGAAGTTGCTGGACCAGGCCGTCACTGGGAAGATGATGGAGAAAGCTTCCTCCTCGTTCAAGAAGAAAAAGTACGAAGAGTCGGCTCAGCAATACGAGGAACTTCTGAGCTATTATCCCCAGGACGCAACGATCCTGGCCAACCTGGCTCGCTGTTACCAGGCCCTGAAACAATCCGATAAGGCACTGGATGCGGCGCGGCGGGCCGTAAAGTTGGATCCAAACACCTTTGGCAATTTGGACAAGGAGATTGTTGCTACTGCCACTTACGACAATGGCAAGAAGCAATTAGCGGCACGGGAATTCCCCAAAGCCATCGAATCGTTTACGGAATCGGTCAAGGCCGACCCCACCTATGCGCCGGCTTTTTACGGCCTAGCCCTGGCTTATGCGAACAGCCAAAAGTATCCGCAAGCCCTGGAAAATATTCAGCAGGCTATCAAGCTGGACCCGGGAAACCAGGAGTACAAGGGGATTGAAGATCGGCTCAAACAGGTCATGAGCCCCGCCCAGAAATAGTCAGGACCTGCACTTTTTGGATGGGTTCTCGTCCTCGAGACTAAGCTACCGAGCACGACGAGGAAGAAGGCCGCTCTCCGGTCCAGCCGAACCTTTTGAAGTGATCGAGATCGATCGCGAGGGCGAGTCACTCTCGTCTGACAGTTCCTGAGGATCTAGAATCCCCAACCCGCGCGAGATGTCGTCACAGCCTGCCCGTTTCTTTCTCCCGCCGCAGAGCCATGATCGTCAAGTCATCCGTCTTAGGCGCCCCCTGACGGTAATCTCGCAAGTCATCCCGGCAGGCTTCCACAAGTTCGTCAGGAGAAAGGCTAGAATGAGTCTGGAGGAGTGAGACCAGTCGGGCTTCGCCATACTCCCGGCCGGAAGGGTTACGGGCCTCTGTCAAACCGTCTGAAAAGAGCAAGAGTACGTCTCCTCCATAGAGCACCATGTTCTTAACGGGAAACTCGCCGCTGCAGAACAACCCCAGCGGGAGGCTGGTTGGTTCGACACTTTCCACAGGGCCCGATCGAAGCAACCGTGGAGCAGGGTGTCCGGCGTTGCACATTTCAATCCCGCCGCTCCGGTCGGCTCGGCCGCAAACCAGCGTGGCATAAGAAGACGCTGTGGTGCTTTCGCAAAATAGGCGGTTGGCCCGGGCCATCAGGGCCTCCACGGGCAGGTGCAGCGGGATGAGGGTCCGGAAGATGGCGTGGAGGTGGGCCATCAGCATGGATGCGGCTACGCCTTTGCCGGAGATGTCGCCCAGGAGAAAGTAAAGATCTCCTCCTTCGGTCTCAATCAAGTCACAATAGTCACCGCTCACCATTCCAGCGGGCTCATAGTGGTATGCGGCATTCCAACTCCCAATCCGAAGTCGGGGCTTGGGTAGAAGCCCGCTCTGGATCTCCGAGGCCAGCCCCAGGTCCTGCTCCAGAGCCCGCTGCTCTTCGGAAGTCATATGATCCAAACAGAGACGCAGCAATGGGTCCGACAGAAGGCGATCGGCTTCGATGGAGTCATGACAGTTTTCGCACAGCCCGAATGACCCTTTATTGATCCGATCCAGTGCCGCGTCCACCTCCGACAGAAGATCCAGGAGCTTGGAGTTCTCCCTGGATTGACTGGCGGCCAGTACCAGCCTCCGCCGCCGGTCCTGAAGTTGTTCCCGGAAAAAACCATCCGTGGAGCCATCCATACGCGCTTATCCTCCAGCTTAGGAAGTTGACCTCATCTTTGCAGA
>JBGPHY010000805.1:0-2860 GCA_041484625.1 Terriglobia bacterium
CCTGTTTGGCGGCCCCCACGTGATTTTGCAGAACCGACTTGAGCAAATCCCGCAATTCGACCTCCTGGAAGTGAATCGGCAATTCCTGCAAATCCAGTTTGGCCAATTCAAGCAGGTCTTTGACCAGATGACTCAAACGTTCGGAGGCGCGGACCAGGGAAGAAACCGCCTGTTGCTTGCGTTCCGGATGTTCGGTCAGCCCGCTGGCCATTGCGCTGCACATGGTCTGCATGGTCATGACCGGACTGCGCAGTTCATGGGCCACGTCGGCCAGTAACTGTTTGCGACGCTCAGCATCCTGTTCCAGTTCGTTAATCTGGCCACGAAGGCGCTCGGCCATGCGGTTCATCGCCAGAGCCACCCGGATGAAATCGCTTTCGCCTTTAAGAGGAACACGGTAATCCAGATTGCCGGACTGAAAGGCCATGGCGCCCTTTATCAACTCGCCCAAGGGCCGCGTGAAGCGGTAACTCAGCCATGTTCCCGCCAGCAAGGCCAGCGCCAGGGCAATGCCTGCGTGGCTTAAAAGAAATCCGCCAATCTCGGCACTGGAAGGTACGGGAGCCGGTACCGGCGGTGTTTGCGGCGGGTTGGGTTCTCCAATGCGGGGCGGCCCATTCTTGGGGTTTCGAGGAGGCCCGTGAGGATCCACCCGATTGGGCATAAATCCTCTTGGACCGAAAAACAAGCCCTTCAGCCCAAATTGGGGTTCGGGAATGGGCCGCGGATAGAGGTCGGGATGACGCAACATCTCCTGCCGCATTGAACGGATTCGCTGATAGACAAAGTAATTAGACAGACTGGAACTGAGCAGCCAGGACGAAACAATGGCACACAAAATGATGACGGTCAGCTGCACTCGTACGCTACTCTTCTGGACGAAAGGCATACCCTACTCCACGTATGGTCACAATCGGACAATTTTCCATCCCGGCTTTCGTGAGTTTCTCGCGCAGCTTGTAGACGAAATTGTCAACCAGCCTGGGTTCAGCGATGAAGGCCTCTCCCCACAAACGGTCAATCAGCTGGTCCCGCGTGAAGACAATCTGAGGCCTCTTCATCAGCGTGGAGAGCAAGTCAAACTCCATAGTAGTTAATTGAACTGGTTTCTCCTTGACCGTGACCAAGCGCTCGTCCAGGAGAATCTCCAGCTCCGTCCAGGCCAGTTTTTTCACCGTCTCCGGCTGGCGCTGGACGCGACGCAATAACGCTTGAATACGCGCCACCAGTTCAGTGGAAAAGAAAGGCTTGGTTAAATAATCATCGGCCCCTTTGTTTAAAGCACGAACCTTATCGATTTCCCCGTCACGTGCCGACAGCATCATGATTAAGGTGTCGGACTCTTGCCGAATGGTCTCGCACAATTGAACCCCATTCAAGCCAGGCATCATGATGTCGAGAATGACAATCTCGGGCCGTTGTTTCCTGAATGCTTCCAGCGCCTCGGTCCCATTGGCCACGACCGTCACCTGGAATCCTTCCGCTTCCAGATACCAGCGCAGCCCTTCCAAAAGATCTGTATCGTCGTCGGCGATTAAGATTTTTGTCATGATCGTAAATCCCTTCACATTATTCGACCAATGGTTTTGCCTGCTATTCTAAACGCGAAGCATCTGAGAATAATACATGAAGGGTTCTTGCTGAACAGATCTTGTACTTTAGACGCACTGCCTTGAGTTTTGCCAGACTCGGGGGACGCCACTCCAATGTTGCGTCCCTATTCTTTGAGAAACTCAAGGTGACACCTCTCATCCCTGCCTCATTTTTCTGCTTTGGGTTGTTCCGGAAATGCAACCGTTTTGACATCGCCATTCTGGTAATCGATTGTCAGGAGTCTTCGACCCTGAATCAGGAACAATTTAGAGCCCTTTAATTCCACTTGCGGCATTGGCGGTACGGGAGGAGGTGCCGGTATTTGTCCGGCGCCGGGCCTGAACGCATGGCCTCTTGGTCCCCCGCGCCCCATGGGAGGAGGAGGAGGTGATGCCTGCTCCGCGGAATCAGGGCCATCGGGTGGGTCTCCCATATCCGCTTGCGGTGTTGGAGGAAAAGGCGCCTGTTGCCCTGAGTTAGCACCAATGGAGCCCGGTGTTTCTGAATCGGGCTTTTCCGATGCTCGCGGTTCAGGCAAGATAATGCGGTTTGGCTTGGTGAACGTGGATGGGTTGACAACAAACAGGCGATTGCCCAGAAGGACCAGCAAGCTTTCAGGTTTTCCATTACCGCCTGCCGGAATCAGCAGGCCCATATGTCTATGAGGTCTTGGGGGAGCTTGCACATCCACGAGCGAAATTGAGCCGGCTTGCTGAGAATTAGCCACATTGTAACGATATAACGTGTCTCCCTGAAGGACAAAGACATAGTCCCCGCAAGCTTTTATTACCGGTGGTGGTGAAGGAGGCGGAGACATGAAAGGGGCCCATCGAGGCCCAAACCCGCCTTCTCTTGGTCCCTGAGCCCAAAGCATATGTATGGAACCCAGGACGATCAAAAGCCAGACAGCGAATCCCTTTAATGAGTTCATTTTCATGGAACAGACTCCTTTACTATTTCATGGAAAACCGGGGAAAAGTTCCAAAAAAGCACGTGGGGATAGTGGACTCCGATCTACATGTTTGTTTGAGCTTCTCGAGACACTCGCTGCAAGTCACGCTGAGCCCCATGGCCTTCATCTCTCCGTCTCTTATCACCTGAATTCAGGTTCTAACAGCCAGCATCGTTTCTGAAAGAGACTATAGCCGACAAAAATCACAGAAATATCGCCGCTATATCGTCGTTTGGTTTTATTTGCCGAGGCATGGACCGTGTTCCAGTAAATGAGCAATATTGTTTTGGTTTGTGGTATCCCAGCCAACGCTCA
>JBGPHY010000806.1:0-2859 GCA_041484625.1 Terriglobia bacterium
AATGTAGGTGGCCCTGGGCTGAGGGAGTTCCTTCATGACCAATGTGGTCGGGGAATTGAGCTGGTTCAATTCCTCGCGCTTGATTGCCAGTCGTTCCCGCAAGCCCTTGAGCAAGGGGGAAATCGAGCGATAGTGTTCAGCCAGCAGGCGCCTCTGTTCTGGATGCCGTTCCTGGCGGGGTGTTCGCAGAATACGTTGAATCTGGAGAGGCGTTTCGACGATCGCTTCCGGTTCTTTAGCATCGGTGACCGAGAGTCGGAATCGGCCGAGTGTCTGCCGCGGGAAAGCCGAGTCATGGCGAAGGCGGAGCCGCAACCGGGTGCCTCCTGGATAACCAAAAGGCTGCCGGGAAACGAAAACAATCTGGCGATCCACGCGCGAACCCTCTTTCTGCGGATCAATGGACCAGCCTGTTAGAGGATTTCCGTCAATGGCGTCGCGGGAACGATGATCCGACTGGGAGCTGTCTGCTTGTGCGCTGGTCCATTCCACGGATTGAGTGCGGGTGGGATCCCGGAGCGAGGTGGTTTCCACTTCAAACTCAGTTAACAGAAAATTCCCGTCCAGGCCCCGGCCTGGGCCCCGCTGAGGAAGGGAGGCATCGGTTAAAGCTTCCAACCGAATCGCCGAGATCTGTTCCAGGGGTATCTCCGAGACTACCACAAAAGTGTCCTGGTCTGGGTTGTATCCGCCAGCCAACACCGAAAGGTCCTTCAGCCGAGTCAAGGTGGCCCCGCCCAGGGAAAGCAGTTCTACGGGCTTCAGAGGTGTCCAGCGGGGGAGGCTGGACTTTGTCTCTTCCTCCCATCGCAGCTGAGCGGCCTCCAGTTCCGGAGTTGAGGTGTGGTTGACCTTCTCCATCTGGAGGATTTCATCCTCGAGATTTCTCCGGGTGGACGCCAGCGAGAGGGGCGGAAGGATCATGAGGCTGGGCCCTCGGCTAGACACCTCGCTGTTCCGCCTGTCGACATTGACCTCCTCCTCGGTATTGTTGAAAAATGCCGCTAACCGATAATACTCTTCCTGAGTGAAAGGGTCATACTTGTGATTGTGGCATTGGCTGCAACCCAGCGTCGACCCCAGCCAAACTGTGGCGGTGGTGTTGACCCTGTCCAGGACAGCGGCAATGCGATACTCCTCGGGATCGGTGCCTCCCTCTTCGTTGATCAAGGTGTTGCGGTGAAAACCGGTCGCGATCTGCTGGTCCAGGCTGGCGTTGGGCAACAGATCTCCCGCTATCTGCTCGATGGTGAATTGATCAAAAGGCATGTTTTTGTTTAAGGCATGGATCACCCAATCACGGTAGGGCCACATACTGCGCCGATTGTCTTTTTCATAGCCCTGGGTATCGGCGTAACGAGCCAGGTCCAACCAGGGTTTGGCCCAGCGCTCCCCGAATTGGGGAGAGCTGAACAGCCGGTCCACTACCTTTTCATAGGCCCCAAGGCTCGTGTCGGCCAGGAATGATTCCAACTCTGGAACAGACGGCGGCACCCCAATGAGATCCAAACTCAAGCGGCGGAGCAGCCTCTCGCGAGGGGCTTCAGGCGAGGGTGCAAGACCTTCCTGTTCTAGTCGGGCCAGGATGAAACTGTCGACGGGGTTGCGGATCCAGGCCGCATTCTTGACCGGCGGTGCGGGCGGGCGTTGTGGCTTCTCATAAGCCCAGTGCTTCCGGGTCTCTACTGGCTTGATGCCTCCTTCTGCCGGCCCGGTGGCCCCTTGGTCAATCCACGAGACAATCAACTGGATTTGTTCGGGCGTGAGCTTTTCCCCACTCAAGGGCATCTGCGGGTTGCCCCCCAACCCGGAGATCCGCTGGTAGAGCAAGCTCTCCTTGCCTTTCCCTGGAATGATTGCCGGACCTGAATTTCCGCCCTTCAGGACATTTTGTCGGGAATCCAGGCGCAACCGGACCATCTGGTTGTCCGGCCCGTGACAGGGGTAGCAGCGGCCTTCAAAGAGGGGTCGGACCTGTTTGACGTAATCCACTGGCGCCTGTGGATCCGGCTGAGACAGCGCCAAAGAGGACAAGAACAATAGAGTTGCAGTCCCTGCCAGGCTGAGAGAAGGAGTCTTTCCCATAGGAGAACACGCCGTCAGGTGAAATTTGAAAACGACTTTTCGGCTAGAGAACTTTCATTATACACAACCGTCTCAGGCGGGCAACGGTTTTTCTGGAGTGCTTGTAATCAAACAGGCACCCTGTAGGGCGTTTCTGCGAAAAGCCAGAATCCAATGCGCAGACCTTTCGGTCTTGCTCGATGATAGGTGTAGCTGGAATCTCGAGATGGGGGACTGTCGGGTAGAGCTCTTGAGCCACGGATGGTTCGCTAAGGTCGACGATAGCGAAGCGGAGTCGCGACCGAAAAGAGCGAGGTCAGCTTCATCCCCGCCTTGGGTGGCATCGCTTTTCCCTACGCCGTTTGCCTGCGGTACTGGATGAAGTCCGTGGACGGAGGTGCCGTTCCGAGCTGGCGCAGTTGCGTCGCCACCTGCCCTCGATGGTAGGTCGAATGGTTCACGAGGTGGCGAACCAAGTCGGCAAGCTTGTTCCGGTACTCCTGCCCGTTCAGCGTACGATACACAATTGGAGCCTCCAGCTGCTCATCCGTAAGGTGCTTCAAGAACTGCGCTCGCTCAGACTCGACCTCCGCCAGCTTGGCAAGGAGCTCACTCCGGCTGGCACTGCTCAGCCAGACGGGAGCGCTCGTCGGGCTCTCCCCCTTCCAGCGGCGCAACCAGATCCATTCCGCCGACAGGATGTGCGCAACCGTGTCGCGCAGCGACCCGAAGCTGCGCGCCGGTCTTTTTCAGAAACGCATCGATGGCCACTCTCGTCGCGCGCGTCTGCTCCTG
>JBGPHY010000807.1:0-2843 GCA_041484625.1 Terriglobia bacterium
GCTCCGTCAGGAAGGCCCTCGAACGGGAGCGGGCCAAGCTTGCGAGAGTTGAACCGTGGTCGGCGTTACTGCTATCCCATCCCGATGCTGATTGAGGATCTGAATGGACATTTGAATGGCTGGGCTAACTACTTTCGCTTCGGTTATTCTCGTGACGCGTTTCGGCAGATCAACACGTATGTGCGTGACCGCTTGACGCAACATCTCAAGCGGCGCAGTCAACGGCCCTTCCGCCCACCGGAAGGAGTGACTTACTATCAACAGCTCCACCGTCTCGGACTGGTTTATCTGTAAGTCCCCGCCGTTCTGCCCTGCGAGCGCCTGGCGGCGACAGTTACTGCGAGAGCCGGATGCGGGAAATCTGCATGTCCGGTTCGACGAGAAAAGCATAGGTCGCATTACCGCCACTTATGCTCCTACTCTACTGTCCTCTGTGGTTAATGATCTCTTTCCATTAGGTTCCGGCTCGGCCAGGTTAAGATTCACTGAAATTGACCAGCACAGGGGTCTTGCGAAATCCGCGAGTCTGATACGCCAGATGAATAATCCCCAAGACAAACCATATTCCACCGGCAATCTTGGCAGGGCGTGCCAGGTTCCACCAAATCCACAAGCAGAACAGGAAGCCCAAGCCGGGGACAAGCAGGTCCGTAAGAAAGTGCCTCTTCCGCCCCTGTTGCTTGATAACATAAAACTGCCAGACAGCGGCCAGGTTGACGCCGATGAACCCTAGGAAGGCACCGAAATTGAGGATTTCCGCCGTGAGTTCATAGCTCATCACCAGCGAGCCAAAGAAAGCCACCAGTCCAATGATCCATATATTAATGGTAGGGGTGTTGTGCTTGGGGTCCAGGTAAGCGAAGATCTTTCGCGGAAAAACATTATCTCGTCCCATCCCAAACAACAAACGCGCAGCTCCAACTTGGGACGTTAATCCAGCCCCAATATTGGCAACCACCAGGAGAATCGCCATGGCCTGGAACAGAGTTGGACCCCCCACACGCCTGGTTACATCTATGAAGGCGGTTTCCACGTTGGTGAAGGTGTGGTAATCCGGCCAGACCAACTGGGCCAAGTAAACTAACAAGCCCCCGAATATTCCCGTGAAGGCACAGACCAAAACTGTGGCCAGTAAAACATTGCGCCTGGGATTCTTTACGTCCTCGGCCAACGTAGTGACACTGTCGAATCCCAGATAAGTCAGCGCTGCAAAGGAAGTGGCAGTCGCTACCGAGTGAAACTCAAAGGTGGCGGGATTATAAAAGGGCTGAGTTGAGAACAGACTCCTCCAGCCCTGTTGGAAGAGAAGGTACCGAATGGCGAGGGTAATAAAAGTGAGAAGAACCACACCCATTGCCCCCACTAGGATCTCACTGGTTCGAGCCGTGGCGCGGATACCCCTCAGATTCAGGTAGGTCATGATCCCCGCGAAGAACGCGGCGAAGACGATATACGGGACTTGAGGGAGAATACGCTGAAAAGCCAGCGTTCCGTAGATGACACAAAAGAGGGGGATGAATAGATAGTCGAGAAGCATGGCCCAACCGGCCAGGAACCCGAGATGCGGGTTGAGTCCTCGCCCGACATAGGTATAGGCCGAGCCCGCCGAAGGATACAGCGCAGCCATTCGCCCGTAGCTAAAGGCTGTAAGCACCATTGCCACCATGGCAATGAGAATCGTGTCAATGGCATGACCCCGGGACATTACCAGGGCCAAACCAAACACCGTGACTGGCGCACTGGGAGTCACCGCCACGATCCCATACAGGATGAGATCCCAAAGAGACAAGACCCGTTTCAGTCTTGGAATGGCCGTTTCCGAATTCACATCCATTTGTCTTAATGAGTCTCCCAAAATCGCCCCTTCCCCCAAGGTTTCCTGCAGAGTCTCGGTCTGTTATTTGAGGCTTACCCCGTGCCAATATAACGCATCACGACAGGGTCGGCGCACATCTCAGCGTAGTCATCCAGATCAGACTCGCGAAACATGCGCAAGACCAGGCGTCCCGTTTCGAGGATGATCATGGATTCTGGCTCCCGATCAACCTCCGACTGGAAGTGTAGCCCCTAGCTTTATCAACATGCTGCAGCAAATCTATAAAAATACCGCATTTTTTTGTTGAAACTCTGCCATTTGACTCCTAATCTCATCGGCGGCTTCCGGAAGGGCATGAAGACAGTTTTCAACCACCCGTTGGAGACCTGCCGAGGAGACTCCTTCGAGCCGCAGAGTTATGGCAGGTTCGGTCACCGATTCCCGAACTAAAACGAATCCGTCAGTTGTCTCCAGACGCAATCCGTCTAACGCCGTTTCCCGGGTTGCGCGGAAAACACCTCGCAAACGATCAGCCACCACTTCGAAGGGGAAGGAAAGGGACGGTAGCCTGAGATCCGGAGTGATGTAAATGGGGGGAACCGTCTGCCGCAAACTGCCAAGAGAACCGGTCCGGCGGACCAGGTCGCAGACATAGAGCGCGGTGAAGAGCCCATCATCTCCCCCACCCAATTCCCGAAAGAAATAATGTCCGCTAACTTCACATCCCAGGAGGCAGTTTTCCTGGATCATGCGCCGCTTGATGAATGTATGGCCGCTCCGCTCAGCAATCGGAATCCCCCCTGATTCCTGAATAGTCCGCCGCAGAACATCGGATAATTTCAAGTCGTAAACCACTTTTCCTCCGACTGTTTCCCGGCCTAACAGGTCGCGTGATAGCAGCACTGCAAGTTCGTCAGCGCTAACCGCTTCGCCCGTCTCATCGCAGAAAGCTACACGATCCCCATCCCCGTCCCAAGCAACTCCTAGTTGTGCGTTTGTGTTTCGCACTGCCTGGCTCAAGGCGAGC
>JBGPHY010000808.1:0-2837 GCA_041484625.1 Terriglobia bacterium
ATCAACAGCATATCATCTTTCCTATTAGTGAAGCTGAGAATATCCTTATTTGGCTCAAGGTTGGTACCGAATGGCCGATGTTTGCCCTATCAACAAATGTTATTCCCGACCTTTTACCACAAGGTGGCTCACAATGTTTCCCTTTCTACACCTACGCCGAAGATGGCAGCAACCGCCGCGAGAACATCACCGATTGGGCACTTGACCAATTCCGCCAGCATTACAGAGACAACATAATCGTTAAGGGTGATATCTTCTATTACGTTTACGGTATCCTGCATCATACAGCCTATCGAGAAAAGTTCGCTGACAACCTCAAACGCGAACTACCGCGCATCCCATTTGCCGAAGATTTCTGGGCATTTGCCAAAGCCGGTAAGGAACTGGCCAATCTGCACCTAGACTACGAGATGATCGAACCATACCTGTTGAAGTGGATTGAGACCAAGGGAATTCCACTTTCTTACCGGGTTGAGGATAAGATGAGATTGAACAAGGAAAAATCATCCCTGAACGTTAACTCCTCTTTGACACTTAGTGGAATTCCACCCGAAGCTTTCCAGTACCGCCTGGGAAACCGAAGCGCACTGGAATGGGTGATCGATCAATATCAAGTTAGCGAAGACCCACGCAGCGGCATCCGCTCTGACCCGAACCGCCCAGATGATGAGGAGTACATCGTTAGATTGGTCGGACAGGTAATTCAAGTGAGCCTGGAGACAGTCCGGATTGTGTCGTCGGTCCCGGCTTGCTATGACGGGATGTCGAAAAGAAGCACCACAGATTGAAATGTTTTGTTTGTTGGCCAACGAAATCCAGCGTTTCTCTCGGCCTCATTTCACTTGGATTTGGAGAGGAAGGTCCACATCTCGAGATATCTTACCGCTGGAAGAATGGCGGATCCCGACCGCAGGCGCCGTTTCGTGCTGGAAGCCTTGGCCGCCTCAGCCCTGAGCCATCCGGACATCGTAACCATTTACGACGATGAGGCAGAGGGAGTTCACCTCATCGCCATGGAGTATGTGGATGGGAAGACGCTTGATCAGTTGATCCCCCGCCATGGCATGCGGTTGAGCGAGGCGCTGAAGATGGCCGTGCAGATGGCAGATGCACTGGCGGCGGCTCACGAAGCCGGGATTGTGCACCGGGACCTGAAGCCGGGCAACCTGATGGTGACCGACAAGGGACAATGGCCAACTCTCACTCCCGCAAATTTGCCCACGAGCGGCTGCCGTTCATGTCCTTCCCTTTCAGGGACGAATAGATTCTTGGGTCGGGCCCGAGACCCAGGGTAGCAGAAAGCGCAACCCTGGGCTGGACCGTTGTCTCCCTTCAGGGCGTCCAAGCATTTCACAGCAAAAGCACGGACAATCAAGCACCAACCACCCTTGTCTACTCCGGCGCCAGGCGCACTTCCGTGCCAAACTTGCGATACTCCTTGTATTCGATCACATTCCGCACCCGCACCGTGCCGGAGCTATTGTCACTCGATCCTGCATGGATAGCCCCAAGTAAATCGACAGGCGCACGGTACTGCTCATTGACAACCTGCAACTCGGCTGAGGCCCGCACGGGCAGCCAGTGTTTGTTGCCGGTGATTTCTATCAGGTCATAATCGGTGGAGTGGGAGGACGCCCTCACGGGGATGGAGGAGGGGATGTCCACGGCCTCTGATTCCAATCGGACTACCCGCTGAGAAGCCAAATCAATCCAGCAATGGCCCCTGTAAGCCGTGGACACTTGCTTGCCCTCCCAACCCGTGTAGTATCTGGAAATGCCCTGGGGGACATGAAACCGCACTCGCACGGTCTTGCGGTGGTTAATGCGGGCCGAACCTTCCATCCGGAAAAAAGCATCAGACTCCGGCGCAAAGACCAAGTACAACGCGTTTCCAAAGTCCCCCACTGACGAAAAGCCTGCAATCATGTGGACATCGGTCTCGGGGGCGGGAGGTTTGTTGTTGATCCTCAACACTCTGTAGTGCTCGCCTGTTTCATTATTGGTGATTTCGATCACGATCTGATCCGCTAATTTCCAATCACTGCTGCTCCCAAACTTGGTCAGCCGATATACATATTGAGTGCAAACAAAATCCGGCAGCGTGCTGGTATATGCGAGGGCAGTTTGACGCACTGAGTCGAGAAACTGTGGCCACGTGGCTGCTGTTGGCATATGCCCTAGCTGGAACGAGGCGGAGGGAGATGACGGCTGGGTTTCAGCGGATTCAAAAGGTGTTACTGAGGCGAGCTGGCGCCAGCCGCTGGAGCCCCCCACTCCCATTAAGCCGGCAGCAAGTACCAATGAGAGAGCGCCATTAATATGCATAGAGAGATCCTTCTCTAATGAGTACAGCATCCGATCGAGCTGCTCTCCGGCCTTTAATGCTGCTGTTCATAAATACGATGACGTATTTTGATTCTTGCCCAGTGATCCCCGGGATCAATGTGAGTAGCCATCGGTGGAGTAAGGGGACTTTAGTCCCAGAGCAGAACCCGTGGTTAACCAGAAGATTGATCCCCTACCCGAAAGAGGTTGAACACCGCCAGGAACGGGTAGTTCAACCCCGTCGGGGTTGGGATGGTCGTTGGCCCCACCCACCACGGGTTCCGCGGGTGACCGCTGTCACCGCGCTCCACCCGTGGCTATTCAAATTGAACCCCGTCGGGGTTCGTTTGCCTCAGGCTGACCGCACTGCGAAGACATGATTCAACCGAGCCTCAAAATACGTCAGCGAATTTACGAAACAGTGTACTTAGTACTGCTGTTCATAAATACGGTGACGTATTATTTGAGTTCATTTGTGGCCTAAATCTGCTATTCTCTCCTTGCAAGGGGAG
>JBGPHY010000809.1:0-2834 GCA_041484625.1 Terriglobia bacterium
CCAACAGGTAGGAATTGCCCTCAATCTCTGCAACGGTGTGAACACCACTGGGCCACGGTTTGAACCACCGCGGTTCATAATGAATGCCATCGCTGGCAAGGAAACGCTTGGCCACAAACCCGGCGATTCGTCGGTCACAGACCAGGCATGCCGTGTTAAATAGCCCATTCTGATGAAGAAGCGGTAACCCCATAGAGACAATTATCCCGGCTGTCTTCGGAACGATTTCCTGCAGCACGGTCCAGGCAGTTCTCTGGATTCCCGGCGAGTGAAAAGCATCTTCACAGCCGTAGCCAGTAATGCAAAGTTCAGGCAGGCAGAGAATGCTGACCTGCTCCTTTTGGGCAGCCTCAATTGCCCGTAAGATGTTCTGCCTGTTGCTGTCCCAGGCCAGAGGAGTCTGATTGAGGACTGCAGCCCCCACTTTAATCAGCCTCATCGACGTTGCCTCATAGTCCCTTTTAACTCATTCCATCCCAAACGGCTCGTGGACGGCATCGGCCACTAGACCCCGCGCTTGCAGGATGAGCGTTGTCCTGAGTTCATGCAAGCCTTGTTCCAATCCCACCGGATACTGGTGTGGATTGACAAAGCGTTTGATTCCAGCATGGAAACGGCTTAATTGCTCCTGAACCCTTCGACGGCTGTCGTGTATTGAGGGGAGTTGGTAAATCCCTCGGCCCTCGCGATAGACCGGAACCAGCAGGTCCTCGTACTCAGTGCCGGGAGAAATCTGCCTGCGCCGAGTGATGTCCATCGGGTCAATCATGGTGCAACCATTCTGGATTCCTTTATCAATATCAAAAATGACATCCGCGATATATTCCTGACCGGAACGAAACCGTCTAACCTGATGCCGGCCCGGCGTGGAGATTTTCACAGCCTGTTCTGAAAGCTTGACCTTGTATTCCCAAGATTTCTTCAACTTTCGTAAGGCTGAAAGCTTGTATACTCCTCCCAATGCCGGTTCGTCAAATGCGGTGACCAGTTTGGTCCCCACTCCCCAGATATCGATGGCAGCACCCTGCTCCTTCAAACTGGAAATTATGTGCTCATCCAAGTCGTTACTGGCTACAACCACGGCATCTGGGAATCCTTCGGCGTCCAGGATCTTTCTGGCTTGAATGCTCAAATAGGCCAGATCCCCCGAATCCAGGCGGATCCCAATCATCTCATGACCCTGGGTCCGCAACCAGCGACCCACCTCCACAGCTTTCCGCACTCCTTCCACGCTGTTGTAAGTGTCAACGAGAAAGAGGCAGTTATTAGGCATAGCCTCTGCATAGGCTTTGAAAGACTCCTGTTCGTCTTCAAAGGCCATTACCCAACTGTGGGCATGGGTATCCTTGACTGGGATCCCAAAAAGACGTCCTGCCAGGACATTTGAAGTGGCTGAGCATCCTCCAATGTAGGCAGCACGACTGGCGGCCACAGCTCCATCTACGCCTTGAGCTCGGCGCAAGCCAAATTCCAGAACAGGATCACCCCGGGAGGCAATGCACACCCGCGCAGCTTTGGAAGCAATCAGGGTTTGGAAGTTCAATATATTAAGTAGAGGAGTCTCGAGGATTTGGCACTGCAGGATCGGCCCCTCTACCCGCAGCAGAGGTTCCTGTGGAAAAACAAGGGTGCCCTCCGGAACTCCGTCGATCCTGCAGGTAAACTTCAGCTTCATCAGATAATCCAGGAATTCGGGCACAAAAAGTGGACGGTCATCATTCCCAGTGAGTTGGGCCAGATATTCCACGTCTTCTCCCGTGAAGCACATGGACTCGACCAGGCCGATGACATCGTGCAGACCGCAAGCTACGCTGAAGCCTCCCTGGAAGGGATTCTTGCGGAAGAAGAGATGGAAGGTGGCCTCCAGATCCTCAACACCGGATCTCCAATAACCGTAGGCCATAGTGAGTTGGTAGAGGTCCGTTAGCAAGGACAGGCATTGAGGATATCTTGCCTGCCAGATGTTCGTGAGTTTTCCGGACCTATTGGTCATAAGGAGCCTGCTACATCTTGAGGGTCGGTGCTGTTAAATCCTAACATGTTTCGCTTCTTAGGGTTCTTGGAAATTTCCAGAAAGTTGAAAAGTTTTTCTCTTGCGTTGAACCAGACAAATGTCTATACTGACATCTGTCTAGAAACACTTGGCATTTACTATCCCCACCACGGAGAACATTAATGGCCAGTACTCACGTGATGACTACCAGAAACTCCGGCACTTCGACCCGAGGCAACCATGGCGGAGCCAAGTCCCAAAAAGAACATTCCCGTCGCTGTGATTGCTGCCACCAACCCTCCGAGCGACGGTACTTGATTGCCCTGGATAGCTGGGTCTGTTTCGACTGCGTCCCTCATCAAATCCTGAGCCAGTATCCCGGCTGGAGTAAGAGGTAGCTTTTCGGGTCAACCACTCTCCTTCTGAATGGACCAAGGTTCATTGCTGTCCTGGTCACCGGTCATTTGTTCTCATTCCCGGAGGGTTGTGGGCTGGGTAGAGTATCGATATAAGACCAAGAGATAGCCACAATATGACCCGAGTTTACGATCGCTCCGGCTTGAATTCGGATGCAGGAGTTTTAGTTGGAGGTAATCCGATGCACCCCAAGAAAGACAACACCCCCAGCCTGTCCCGACGAAATTTTCTAAGAACCAGTGGAGGAGTTTCCTTGGCAGTGCTGAGCGGTATCAGTCCTTCCCAAGCCCAAACAAACCAGGCAGTCTCAATCGTGGCCTCAAAAGCCAACCCGGAGCAGCGTCCCCGAAAGTTCATTGCCATCCAGGTTGGAGCTGTCTCATTCGTGGACGAAGGGGTTGACAAGGTCCTGGATATTCTCCAG
>JBGPHY010000810.1:0-2830 GCA_041484625.1 Terriglobia bacterium
AGGAGGCGATTATTGGAAATGGCCACACGGTGAGTATAACGGCCAACGTACTGGAGGACTTGCTGGGGCCCGGCAAAAGGCGGTTTGGCGTAGACGACCTATTCCTCCTTGCGCAGCGGGGTTAGATGAGCGAGGAAGGCCTGGCGCTCCTAAAGAGACTGGAGCGAAGAGAAGAATCGCAACTGGCCGGAGTCAAACGCCTGCTCCAGGAGCTTCAGGAATAGGCGGCGGAACAAACGGGACAGCACCCGCACCGGCAGGAAGAATCCAGGCCGGCAGGAGATCCAGCGCTTGCTGTCGGGGGAGAGTCCGTCACCGGTAACGACGCAATGCAGATGGGGATGATGATGCAGGTTCTGGCCCCAGGAGTGAAGCACGGCGAAAAAGCCGATTTCAGCGCCCAGATGTTTGGGATCAGCCGCGATGGTGCGCAAGGTCTCGGCTGCGGCTCGAAAGAGAATGCCGTAGACCGCCTTCTTGTTCTGGTAAGCGATAGGGGCAATCTCTTCCGGCAGGGTGAAGACGACGTGGAAGTACTGGCAGTCGAGCAGTTCGGCCTGGCGGTCCTCCAACCACTGGGCACGGGCCAGCGACTGACACTTCGGGCAATGGCGGTTACGACAAGAGTTGAAACAGACCCGCTGGTGGCCACACTGATCGCACTGTTCGACATGGCCGCCGAGAGCTGCGGTTCGGCACCGCTCGATGGCGCTCATGACTCGCCGCTGCGCAGTCGACAGCGAGGCGCCATGTTCTAGGCGATAAACGGTCCCATAGCGGCGGAAGATATCCGCCATCTCCAGTTTCGGACGATCCATCGGCCCGGCGCTCAGAAGTACTGGGGTGCAGAGGGCTTGGGCTCAAGGGGAATGAGACACGGGAGCAGATCAAAGGGGCTGGTGGTAGCACAGACCTTGCTGGTGGCGATGCGCAGGTATCGGGCTGTGGTCGCCAGGCTGCGATGCCCGAGCAGTAGTTGAATGGTGCGCACGTCGGTTCCGGATTCGAGCAAATGCACAGCAAAGGCATGCCTCAAAGAATGAGGTGTGATCGGTTTGGGAATGCCCGAACGCCGGTGCGCCTTCTGGCAGGCTTGTTCTACGGCATCCTTGCTGATGTGCTGGCCAGCAATATCGCCCGGGAAAAGCCATGGCTTGGGTTTTTCCACTCGCCACCAGTCCCGCAGTAATTCCAGCAGCCGGGGCGAGAGCATGACGTAGCGGTCTTTCTGCCCTTTGCCCTGCTCGACTCGAACCACCATCCGGTGGCTGTCAATGTGGACGGGTTTCAGGCGGATAGCCTCCGAGATTCGCAATCCGGCCGCATAGCAAGTGGTTAGGATGGTACGATGCTTGAGGCTCTGCACGCAGCCGAGGAATTGCAAGACCTCTTCAGCACTGAGGACAATGGGCAATTTCTGGGGCTTCTTCGGGGCGGGGATGATGTCTGCGAAGATCCAATCCTTATGAAGCGTGACTCTGTAGAGGAAGCGAAGAGCAGCGACAGCGATCTGGATGGAACCAGGAGCCAGCTTTCTTTCGTTGGTGAGGTAGAGCTGGTACGAACGGATCTCCTGCGGGCCCAGGATTTCCGGAGACGTGCTGAAGTGACGTGCAAACCGCGAGACTTGTTGCACGTAAGACATTTGCGTATGCGGTGAGAGATTCCGCACCTGCATGTCTTCGGTCATTCGTTGACGAAGGGATGGCATGGAAAGCTCCTTTGCAAAATGGGATGAGCTGCAAGCAGCCTTTCCATGCTGTCGCAAAGGGACTTAGGCAGAAAGAGGAAACGAGCGATGACTGCCGGGGGTGCAATCTTACCGATTAAGGTCGAAAGGTCTGGTTAGGGCATACCGCGCAGCGGTTTAGTCCAAGCAGGAATATGTTGAATTCAACATATTCCGTAGTGGGGAGCTCCAAGAATCCACGGAGAACTGCTAAAGCTGGGAATCGATATCTCACAACGCACGGTTTCTCGACTGATGCCCAGGCACAAGAAGCCACCTTCACAGACCTGGAAGGCTTTTCTGAATAATCACCTCAACGACCTGGTCTCGATTGATTTCTTCACTGTGCCCACCATCACGTTCCGAGTGCTGTTTATCTTTGTTGTGCTCTCTCATTACCGTCGGAGGGTGGTTTACTTTAATGTCACTGAGCATCCGACGGCTTTATGGACAGGGCAGCAGTTTGTTCAGGCGTTCCCCGAGGAAACAGCACCCCGCTATCTGTTACGGGATCGAGATAAGATTTATGGAGATGCTTCTCAAAACCGTGTGAGCGGGATGGATATCGAGGAAATCCTGACGGCTCCCCAGAGCCCTTGGCAAAGTCCTTACGTCGAGAGACTGATTGGGTCGATCCGGCGTGACTGCCAGGATCATGTGATTGTGCTTGAGGAACAGCATTTGCGAAGGATCTTGACCTGCTACTTAGCGTATTATCACCGGTCTCGAACGCATCTCTCGTTAGACAAGGACGCTCCTGAGCCTCGAGCCGTTCAGCTCCCGAAGCTCGGGACGGTGGTGGAGCTCCCAGAAGTGGGTGGTCTTCATCATCGTTCCGAACGTCGGGCCGCTTAAGCCTGCCTCAGCGTTCTCTTCAGCCCGGCAAAAAGCTACGCTTATCGGGATAGCCTCGTCTCGGAAATAGACTGAACATCTTCGTCGGTAGGCAAACTCAAAAAAGGTGCGTCATCCAAGGGCTACATGCAAGAGAAGGGCGTCAGCCATGGTGTTGTTCACTGCCAATTGGGTTTTGGCGAACCACAACGATCCAAAACAAACGATCGCGATTCCGGAGCTGAGGACGCGGGATGGATCGTTGCA
>JBGPHY010000811.1:0-2830 GCA_041484625.1 Terriglobia bacterium
GCTGGGAGGCTTGCCGCAGCCATCTCCCAGCTTCGCGAAGCCCATAAGCTTGCTCCCCCCAATTCCCATGTCCGCCTCCTCCTCGGCTTGATGCTATATGAAGAGGATCCCGGCAGTCTTGAGGCCCTGCAGTTGATGGAATCCGTGTCCGCCGCTTTCCCTTCCAACCAGGAGTTGCAGCTCAAGCTGTTGGATTCGTACCTGAATCGGAAGCAGGATTCCAAGGTGCCCGATTTACTCAAACGAATCCAGCCCTTGGTAGTGAAGAACAGCCAATTTGGGTTCAATCTGGTCTACACCTTGATTCGGTACGGTCGGACTGAATCCGCAAAATGGCAACTCGAGAGGCTGGCGCAAGAACATCACTTGGAATTGGACATCGACGTGAACCACAGTCCAGCATCTGCCGTGCCGACAACCGCCAGCCGGGAGATGGGGGAGTTGTACTTTGTTCAGGGACTTATTGCCGCGAGCGAGATCCGGAAAGACCAGGCCATGCGGCACTTTCAGGCTGCTGACCGCCTGGATTTCCCCCCCCGTGACGCGGTGCAGATGCAGATGCTGGCCAGGGCGTTCCGTCAAATAAATGAGTACATTCTGTCCATTCGTGCGTATGAAGTTTATTTGAAGCATTATCCTGACGATGTGGCGGCTCGAATGCAACTTGGAGTTGGATATTACTCCACCGGATCCTTTGCCAATGCCAAAGAAAGTTTCCTGAAAGTATTGCAGCACGCTCCTCAGACTTCTGAGGCTCATCTTTATCTTGGCTTGTGTTTCCTCGAACTGAAGAGCAATGAGGTAGCCCGTCAGCAATTCCAGGAGGAGTTGAAATCCAATCCACAATCTTTTCAGGCGATGGCTGAACTTGCCTATCTGGACTACATGGATGGAGACGATGAGCATTGCCGTGAACGGCTGGAGAAAGCCCAGGCATTAAACCCGGATTGGTACGAGACCCAAATGGTGTATGGCCTGCTTTACAACCGTTTAGGACAATTCGATCGGTCCATCGAGTGTCTGGAAAAAGTCATCAAAGAGAATCCCAACTACTCCAAAGCTCATTTTCAGCTCGCACTGGCTTATCAGCGGAGTGGCAATGAGGCCAAGGCCAAAGAGCACAACAAGATTTATAGCCGGCTAGTTGAAGAGGAAAAATCTCGCACCCTGAGTCTTTTTAGAGGGGCACAGGTTACACAGGCAAGTCCCTCTCTATCCCAAGCAACGCTGACACCTGCGGTGGAAAAGCTGGTTCAGGAAGGATTACAGGCCTACCAGGCGCACCAACTGCCACAAGCCATCGGGAAGTTACAGCAAGCCTACCAAATGGCACCGCAAAATTCCAAAGTTAGCCTTCTTCTGGGTCTTATGCATTATGATCAAAATCCGGCAAGCCTTAAGGCCCAGCAGTTGATGGAATCGGTCTCTCCTGAGTTTCCTGCCAATCAAGATCTACAGTTGAAGTTGCTGGATTCGTACCTGCAATCCAAAAGCAATACAAAGTTGCTGGCTTTGTTGGGTCGCCTTCAAAATACGATGGAGAGCAACAGACGATTTGCTTTCAATGTGATTTACACGCTAATCCGATACGGGCAGATTGAACCGGCTCGGACTCAACTCGACAAGATCTCAAGCCGGATACAACCCAAAGTGCAAGGGCTCTCGGTGGAGGCACTGAAAACCCCACCCCACAAAGCTCTTCAACAAGATGCCGGGGAAGTCTATTTTATCCAGGGAATGATTGCCGCCAGCGAAGACAACAAGAAAGAGGCCATGCGCCTTTTTCAAGCGGCGGATCGTTACGATTATCCTGCCCGCGATTCGCTACAGATGCAAATGTTGGCGGAAGCCCTTTTCCGCATGGAAGAATATCGATTGTCTATCCAGGCCTATGAAGCCTATCTAAAGCATTTCCCGCTCGATACTACGGCCCGAATGAATCTCGCTCTTTCCTATTATTCCGATGCCATGATTGACAAGGCCAAAGAAAACTTCCAAATGGTGTTGGAGCAGGCTCCCCAAACCCCCAATGTGCATTTGTATCTGGGCTTAACCTTGCTGGAACAAAAGAGCAATGAACAAGCCCGGCAGCAATTCCAGGAGGAGCTGAAAGCGGATCCGCAATCCTACCGGGCCATGGCAGAACTGGCCTACTTGGCCTATTCGGATGGGGACAATGAGCTTTGCCGTCAATGGCTGGAGAAGGCGCGGCCATTGAACCCGGAGTGGGTTGAAACCAATATGGTGTTTGGCCTGCTATACAATCGGCTGGGACAATTCAACCAAGCCATTCAGTGCCTGGAGAAGGCAGTGAAAGAGATGCCGAACTATTACAAGGCGCATTTTCAGCTATCGCTTGCTTATCGGCGCAGCGGCGATGAGACCAAAGCCAAAGAGCACGCCGATATTTATGATCGGTTAGTAGCGGAAGAGAAGGCCCGCAATCTTGGGGACAGGGCCCCACGGAACTGACGACAAGAATAGTCGCATAAAGGCAAATCCAGAATTGTCAGGTTGTTTCACCCAGAATAGGCCTGAAAGGCCGCGCATTCACAAATGCGGCGAAGGTAATGCCATCCTTAAGCAATACCGAGTTGCGTACGACGAGAGATATGTCTGGGATTAAGGGGTATCTTTCGCCCCTTCAGGGCTCAAGATATTTTGGGGGTTACTTGTACCCAGGGCGACGCGGTGGCCTTCAGCCCCCGCTTTCCCTTAGGCTGGATTATCACGGCCTTTCAGGCCTATTCTGGGTGAAACAACCTGACAATTCTGGATTTGCCTTTATGCGGCTATTCTTGTCGTCAGTTCCGTGGGGCCCTGTCCCCAA
>JBGPHY010000812.1:0-2824 GCA_041484625.1 Terriglobia bacterium
AAACGCCTGCGGAACTGGGTTTGGGACCGCGCCCTGTCGGGTGACATTATCGTTGAGCAGAATATCCATGTCATCGACATCTGCAACTGGCTGCTCCAGGGACATCCGGTTAAGGCCGTTGGAGGTGGCAGCCGAAAACTTCGTGAAGACTCCGGCGACTGCTATGACAACTTTAACCTGGTATTCACCTATCCGAACAACGTGGAGGTGAGTTTTGGCTCGACCCAATTCAACAAGCACCAGTTTGATGCCGCCGTTCGCTTCTTCGGCAGCCGTGGGAGTGCCGAGGCCCATTACGACCATCGAATGAGCATCTCCGGCGAGGAACCCTGGGACGCAGGCCTGGGACCCTCACAGGCCGGTGCGCAGTTTTCAGTTGCAGGAGCTTTCCGCGGCTCGCTGGATCAGGCCGACTCAGAGAAGCAGAAGTCCTTCATTGAAAGCATCACCAGCGGGAACTTCATCAATGAGGCATCACAGGGCGCCGAGACTGCGCTGAGCTGTATGTTGGGCCGCACGGCAGCTTATACGGGCCAGGCGTTGACATGGGACCAACTGATGAAATCCAAGCAGGTGTTTGAGCATAAACTCGACTTGAACAGATTGGGATGAAGCGGTGAGCCTCCCGCAGGGTGGATCCGCCCAGCGGGAGGCGATCTGAGTGCAATCCTCAGTGGCCGGTAATTCTTCGGAGGTGAAGGTTATGCAAGCCCATCGGCGTAGTTTTTTGGTAGGTGCCCTGGGAGCAGGCGTGATGGGGCTGACAACCGCCAACGCAGACACGAAGGCGGCCGCTCGGGGCCCAAGCGCACAGGATCTCGATCGAGCGGCGGCACTTCCGGTGCTGAAGCGGGATGGGCTGAAGTCCCCCGTGATTATCGAGTCGATCCAACTGCTGAAAAAGGACAAGGAGTACTTCGTCCTCGTGAGATCCAAGGATGGGGCGGAAGGGATCTCGCTCACTAACCCACCTCGGGCGGAGTATCTGGATAAGATCCTAAAGCAGTTGGTGATCCCTTTCTTCATCGGCAAGGATGCGCGGGACCTGGAAAATCTCTTGTGGAAACTCTACCGCTGGGGGGACAACTATAAGCTGTACGGCCTGGCACTATGGAGCCCGCAGGCCTGGGTGGAGTTCGCTATTCTGGATATGCTGGGAAGGATCGAGGGCAAGCCAATGGGGGCGCTGCTGGGCGAGATCGTTCGACAGGACGTCCCGATTTATGTGGCCAGTGATCGGCGAGATACCACCCCTGAGCAGGAAGTCGAGGGTTTGAGGGAATTGTTGGAACAATCGGGAGCCAAGGCTCTGAAGATCAGAGTGGGCGGGCGCATGAGCCGAAACGCGGACGCCATGCCGGGGCGAACGGAGAAGTTGATTCCGCTGGTGCGGAAGACCTTCGGGAACGCTATCGACATTCACGCCGATTCCAACAGCTCATACGACCCGCCGCAAGCTATCAAGGTAGGACGGATATTGGAGGAGATCAACGCGGTTTATTTCGAGGAGCCTTGCCCATTCGATCATCTGGAGGACACCAAGGTGGTGGCCGATGCGCTGACCATCCCGGTGGCTGCCGGTGAGCAGGAATACAGCGACTGGCGATTCCGCTGGACGATTGCCAACCGGGGAGTAGACATCGTTCAGCCGGACTTGCACTATTATGGCGGCATGATCCGCTCGGTGCGGGTGGCCCGGATGGCTGCGCTGGCAAAGATGCCGACCACCGTCCACATATCCGGCGGGTTCGGGTTTGTGTACATGCTGCATTTTTCTTCGTGTGTGCCGGACGTCGGGCGTTACCAGGAGTACAAGCTGGGGACTGAGAAATACGGAAACTGGTTTGATCCTCCGATTCTGGTGAAGGACGGGAAAATGACGATTCCGAGCGGACCGGGTGTCGGAATCAAAGACGTGGCGGGGTTATTGAAAGGGGCGAAGGAGGTGTAGAAAGCGACCGGAGATTATTAAACAAGACCCCCTCCCAACGTTACTCGGTGACCTCGAATTTCTTCAGAGCCTCTTCGTCGATTTCAATCCCCAATCCGGGACGGTTTTCGTCCAACTCAATGTGCCCATGCTGAGGCACTGGCTCTCCTTTAAAGATATACCAGAACAGCTCGTTACCTACTTCCACATCCACAATCGGGAAATACTCGGCCATGGGGGAATTGTAGCTCGCCATGACGAGGTGGTAATTGTGTAACTGCCCTGCATGGGGAATCACCGGAACTGAATGGGCTTCTGCCAGGGCGGCCACCTTTCGAGCTTGCGTAATGCCGCCCACCCGGTTCGTGTCGAATTGAATGTAGTCGACCGCCCTGCAATCAAGCAGTTGATGGAACCCGTAGAGGGTGAATTCGTGCTCCCCGCCGGCGATTGGAATACGCCTCATGCCCTTGAGGGCCGCATAACCGGCGATGTCGTCCGGAATAACGGGCTCTTCAAGCCAGCGCAGGTTGTATTTTTCCAGCAGCGGAATCATTCGCTGGGCGTAATCCAGGGTCCACCCCATGTAGGCATCCGCCATCAGATCGATCTCATCTCCAATGACCTCCCGAACGGTGCGTACCAGTTGCACATTGTTCTGCATGCCCGCGGCGCCATCGACAGGTCCCCAGCCAAACCTCAGTTTCATGGCGGAGAAGCCTTGATCTTTATAGGCCTGAGCTTCCAGGGCCAATTGCTCCAGCGGTTGGCTGTAAAGCCGGCTGGCATAGACCGGGATTTTGGGTTTTGTCTTTCCGCCCAGCAGCCGAAAGAGAGGTTGCTTCATTGCCTTGCCTATCAGGTCTCAGATCGTGATATCGACCGTACTGATGG
>JBGPHY010000813.1:0-2822 GCA_041484625.1 Terriglobia bacterium
GGTATTGTCAAATTTTTTTGTCTTCTAAGCTGCTAACTTGTTGTGTTTTCGATAAGAATCAGGGACCGACAGTTTCTCCCCCTCCAGTGTGCTGTTTTCGTCGTAGCCAGGCTGTGCTGGTGTTTTCTTGGCGTGCCTGCAGCCAGCCGTTTGAAGAGCGAAAGAAATTAATCGGCTCGTAGCAGCAGCTGTGCAAACTGTGGGAAACTCGGAGTGCTTTCTGCGGAGGGTTTTCCAAGCGCGGTGGGAAGGTTGGGAAAATCGCTGGTGGATTTTTCCAACCTTCCCAGGGCGCGGCAGTTTCCACAGCTGGGGTTGGGCAGGCAGCGACGGTTTCGACTTGACAGGCAAAACAAAAGGCGGTGAAGTCGCCACTCTTTGAGTCCAATCAAAGGGAACGAAGTTCCAAGGAGACACACCGCCTTGCAGAAAATAACACGATTCGTCCTGTGGCTTTGCAAAAAGTTCAGCCGGGCAGAATTGGAAGACCTCATCGCTCAGTTGCAGCAGATTCTTTCCCAGCGGGAACCTGAGATCTTGCCCCGCGATGATTTCCGAGAACAACACCCCCACTATCGGAATTTCTACGTCGACCCCCAGGCCCCTCTGACCGAACCGCCCACCCTCCAGCCGGCTCAGCCTACCCTGGACTGGCAGCAGTTGTCTGCCCAGTATGAGAAAACCCACGGCCATCCCTTGCCTCCGGTCCAGCGTCGGGGCCGTACTCCCCTGCCTGCCGCTTGTCGTTGCGCCCATTGCGGGGCTCCGGCCTGTTATCTCTACTGCAACGATGGCCGTCAGGCCAGCCAACTGCGCTGCAAAGTCTGTGGGGGCTTGTCCCAGATCGCTCCCCGCCATCGTTCCTCTCCCACCCCGTACTGGTGCCCTTACTGTCACAGTGCCCTCTACGGTTGGAAACAGCGCTCCGACTGCACCATCTATAAATGCCCCAACCACCGCTGCCCCCATTATCTGCAAAAGAAAGCCGCTTTGAACTGGAACGAAAAACTGTTACAGCAGCTGCGCCTCTCCCAGTTCAAACTGCGCTATCAATACCGGCAGTATCACTTCCAGCCCGCTCAACTCCATCCCGCGGCTCCCGACTCTCCCACCCTCGACTTGACCCGCATTCATCGCCGTTCTGATCTGCTCGGCCTGGTCTTGGCTTTCCACGTCTCCTTTGCCCTGTCAGCTCGCAAAACGGCTCAGGTCCTCTGCCAGGTCTTCGGGGTGCCCATCAGCTATCAAACCGTCCTCAACTACTGCCAGGCCGCCGCCTACTACTGTCATCACTTCAACCTCCACCACAAAGCTCGGCTAGGAGATACGGCCACCGGAGACGAAACCTATATCCGGGTGGCCGGCAAGCACCACTTCAGTTTCTTTTTCCTCGATCCTAAAACTCATCAGATTACGTCCTACCATGTGGCTCCCGAACGCGATACCCTGGCCGCCGCCGTGGCTCTGGGCGAAGCCGCCCGCACCCTGCCCGAAGGCCAACCCCTCCGCTTTATTACCGACGGCAATCCGGCTTACCAGGCGGGCTTGCATTTCCTCAATGCCCAGCGTCCGCCTCAGCAGCCCCCCTTCTCTCTGCTGCAGGTCCTGGGTCTCGAAAATCTCGATGCGGTCTCTGAACACTATCGCCCCTTCAAGCAACTGATCGAACGCCTCAACCGCACCTACAAGTACCATGTCCGCTCGGCTTGCGGATTTGCCACCCGCAATGGCGCCCTGGCCCTGACCACCCTGTTTGTCACTTTCTACAACTTCTTGCGTCCTCACATGGCGCTGCACTATCGTGTCCCGGTCCCCCTGCCCGACTTGGAGTCCATCACCACCCTGCAAGGTCGTTGGAACAAAATCCTCCAGATGGCTCTGGCGGCTTGACTCCCTTTCCACCACCTCCCACCCCGTCGCTGCTCAACTCCCACCCCAGGCGGCACTCCAGCCTCTCTCGCCGCCGACGCTTCTCACAGGCTTAAGGCTCTTCGCCCGCTGCCCCACAACCTCCCCCACCTGGCACACCATGATCTGAACCTTCCGGCACGCTCTCTACTCCCCCATCGCTCATGGAGTTTTCATAGAACTTTTGACACTACCGGCGCACCTGGTCTAGGGTTTGTTTGGCGCTTTGCTTGGTACTTTCCACGTAATCAACCATAGCGTCTAGCTTCTGGCCTGCTACCTCGGCAGCAAGGCCAATTTTCTCTCCCGCGCGATTACCAATCCTTTCACCTTCACTCGCATTAAAATTCT
This sequence comes from Terriglobia bacterium, assembly GCA_041484625.1. Lineage (GTDB taxonomy): Bacteria > Acidobacteriota > Terriglobia > Versatilivoradales > Versatilivoraceae > JBGPHY01. The sequence goes on from JBGPHY010000813.1 coordinate 2,260, forward strand.
CCATGTCGTTTCCCTTCTTCAGATCGAAGAATTAGATTATCCAGACTATAAAGCACCAGACCCCAGAGCGGCGGCCGCTAAGTAAATTGAAAGCAAATACAACGGCCGCGATGACCAACAGAGCGTGAATCAAACCGCCGCCCAACATGCATGGAAAAACCCAGAAGCCACTCCCCCGTGACATCCGCCTCTCACCAGATCACGGCTGACAGCTACAATTCTTATACTACCCGTGAGGCAATTCGAGTGTCCGTTCAATATGGCTCATACGTTTGGTCAAAATTGCTCAAACATATGAGCCATATTGAACTGACGAGCCAATACCTCCCAGGGTATAAGAATGAAACGCTCCGGACTCGAAAGCGCTTCTCGGCGCAGACGAGCCAAGAGAAGAAATAGCCGGCGGAAAGGCAAAGAAGGTTAAGAAGGAAAAGCGCCTCAACTTCTGTTTCAAAGCGAAGGCTGGTGGTTCCGGAGGTCTGATAGGGTCAAGAGAAAGAATCCGAATTAATATTCCAAATCACCGGAAAACTCACTAGAGAGGAAAGGACAAAACTATGTTA
>JBGPHY010000814.1:0-2812 GCA_041484625.1 Terriglobia bacterium
AGTTGTAGTTTGAAATACCCGCAGGCTCGAGGTAAGTAAGGCCGCTGGTATACCCGGGATAGGGGCGGAAGAAATCATCAGGAAGGGCTCCACCCGTGGTCGGGTCTTGATTTTGCGGCAGAAATCGGGCTCCATACGGAATAGTATTGAAATCTCGTTTCTGGTACAGGTGTTTGCCGACGTTTCCCACGTAAGAAACATCCAGCAGCGTATTCCACGGAAGCTGGCGCTGAATGCCCAGGCTGTAGCTGTAAACCGTGGGAATTTCTTGCTTTCTGGCAACGGAGGTAGCATTACTGGGAAAGAGCAAGCCCTGCGTGCCCAGGAGTGTGTTCATGTTCCCATAGAAGATCTCGGGAGTAAAAATCAGAGGAGGGTTTGTCGCTGATGTCCAGAAGTTTGGATTGACCGAAGGTTGCGTTTCCTTGGCCGATCCAAAACCTCCCCGGATTGCTGTCTTACCATCCCCGAACACGTCATACGCAAACCCAAAGCGCGGCGCTACTTGCACGGGTGGCGTGTCAACAAAACCCAGCGGGTAGTTCGGGTCACCCGTCACCACTATCCCGTTGGTTGGGTCCCCGGTTCCAGGTACGAAGGCCCCAATGTAGGTGGCGGGATAGAAGGCTCCTGTCATAGGATTCTGGGCAACCCGGTTTCCGTTCGAGTCTAGCGCAGGTTTGTAGAATACGGGCACGTTCGCTAGGTTGTAGCGGTCCAAGGCGATCGAAGCCCCCTCTTTCTCGCTTTGGTTAGGTTCCCACGGCCGTGCCCACGAGAATCTAAGGCCGTAGCTCAGGGTTAGCTTCCGAGTGACCTTCCAGGTATCCTGAGCAAACCACTCTAGCGAGAAAATGGTTTCTCGCCCCTTTGTCCGAGTACTGGACTCCGAGTATGAACGGTAATCTCCCAGCAACGCAGTGGCGTAGGGCCAACTTGTATCACCGGGATTGTTGGGGTCGCGGCTGAAATCGAAGGTTCCCGAAGGGCTTCCCGTTGACCGGTAACCGTAAGTGTTCCACACCTTTTCCGCATAGACGCCGAATTTAAGGGTGTGAGACCTGTGAATATAGCTGAGGTTGTCAAGGAAGTGGACGTAGGCCATCGAGGCATTGAGGGGCAAGCGCGAATCATAACTGAGATTGCCTGCCGACGGCACTCCTCCGAAAAATGCCTGGGGAACCAAGCCGATCGGGTTAGCACTCGGGTAGAGTTGGCCAAGATTGAAGCCGGTTGTTGACCTTAGCACTTGATCAAAGGTAGTGGGTGTTTCGTCTTTTGCTTTTTCCTTTTCCCCTCGAAATCCTGCATTGGCCTCATTCACGATAGCTGGGCTAAAGGTCCGAGTCCAACCAACCAGAGCACTATCGAGAGTAAAGAAGTAACCGATATGAACCAGAGGTAAGTCGTTGTAGCCCACATTCCCACCAGTATAGGAGAGAAAATCGGAGTCCCAGCGCCTGAGGCGGAGAAAGACTGAGTCCTTAGTCGTCGGGTGGTAATCGAGCCGAAGGAGTTGCATGAGCTTTGTTTGCGTGGGAATATCTTCCCACTGGTAATTGTAGGCTCCAAACGTCGCGCTTCGGTCTAGCCTATTCGGCATAGGAAGCACGTTGAGCAGCGCTTGAGCGTTGGGATTGATTCGATAGGTGGGAATGACATTACCTGAAAATTGCTTTCTGGTCAGGGGATCTATGATCGGGATCAGCTGTCCGCTCTGGTCGAGAGTCTGCGAAAAATCCCCCTTCCGCTCTGCTTCGGTGGGCGTTGTAAAAGACTTCACTCCGCCGGGCTGGCGGATACTCCAGTACTCGGTTGCGAAAAAGAAGAAAAGCTTGCTTTTCGATGTATTGAACTTGTTGGGAATATAAATTGGCCCTCCGATCGACCCGCCAGGAGCGCTATATCGGTAAATCGGTTTGCCTTGCCCATACTTGTTGTTGAAGAAATTTGTCGCATCGAGCGACTCATGTCGCTTGTACCAGTAGACTGAGCCATGAAAGTCTTGTGTCCCGGACTTGGAAACAATGTTGATAGTGGCTCCTGGGTTACGACCGTACTCAGCCGCATACATGTTCTGGCCCACCTTCACTTCGGCAACGGAGTCCATACTTAAAGTCTCATCAAAGAGAGAACGTATGCCCGTGGTATCGGCCGGTTGTCCATCCAGTGTCATGTTGTTCCAATAACTTCGAGTACCTGCCACATTGGGTGAAAACGTCCCAAACTCGCCCCCAACCGATCCTGTGCCGAGACCAGGGTCACTCTCAGAGAGTTCATCCCAAGGAGCCGAGGTGATTTGCGAAACTCCCGGCAAGATTTTTATCAGGTTGATGACGTCCCGGCCCCGCGCCGTCGTTGCATCCAGTTGGGTGGCTGAGAGCATGGAAGAATTCTCTCCGCTCTCCGTGTTTACCGCCTGTCCATGCGCCGTCACGTCCACCGTTTGCGAGACTTCGCCGACCGTCAACTGAATATTCCCCAACGCCAGCCGCTGCGTCGCCGTCAAGACATTTCCTTTACTGTCATATGATTTGAACCCTGATTTTTCCACCTTAACGTTGTAAGTGCCCGGTTGGATCGAAGAGAAAACGAATTCACCGGCAGGGTTGGTCTGACCAGTTCTTGAAGTCCCAGTTGCCTCGTTGATGAGGGTAATATTTGCACCGGGAATGACACCGCCCGAATTGTCGAGCACGGTACCGCTGATTGTTCCGGTCACCGTTTGTGCGACTGCTTGCATACAGCCCAGCAAGAGCAACAGAAGAGTCTGCCGCCCTTCCAGGGTGCAAACCCATGAGGAACCTGTTCC
>JBGPHY010000815.1:0-2801 GCA_041484625.1 Terriglobia bacterium
CCAGTTGGCATCTTCCCCTGCCAGAGCGGTCTTCACCAGAGGGGAGTTGGCAATGCTCCTCGCAATGCGCGTGGCATTGGCCTCGCTGTCGGCACCGGTCACGGTGATCTCCACGAACTTGCTGGCGCCTTCCCCGTCTCTCACTATTTGCTGGGCCAAGCATTGGCAGACCCGGGTCAGCCCTTCGGCAAACCGGAAATATGATTCGTCCTTCTCTTGGATCGGTGGAGCACCCGACGCCCCATTGGCCATTACGGCCAGCGTGTCATTGGTGGACGTGTCGCCATCGATACTGATGCGGTTGTAACTATGCTCACAGGCTTCTGACAGGGCATCTTCCAGCAAGGACTTCGTTACAAAGGCATCCGAGACCACGAATCCCAAGGTGGTGGCCATACGCGGATGAATCATCCCGGCCCCTTTGGTCATCCCGCTGATTCGCACTGTCCGTCCTCCAAAAGAAGTCTCGGCCGTGCAGACCTTTCGAACGGTATCCGTTGTGAGGATGGCTCGGGACACCTGGTCCAGGCCGTCTTCCGAAAGCGCGTCTTTCAACTGCTGAACCTTGCCCTCAATCCGTGCCACAGGAAGGGGAACCCCAATGACCCCGGTAGAGCAAACCAGAACCTGTTCCTGAAGAATTGGGACGACTTGGCTGGCAATTTCGCACATGCGCCTGGCCGCAGCCAAGCCGGCTTCGCCGGTGCAGGCATTGGCATTGCCCGAATTGACCAGGATAGTCCGGATCTCTCCTCCCGAATCCTCCAGGTTCTTTTGGGATATCAGGAGAGGAGCGGCCTTCACCACGTTGGTGGTAAAACGCACTGCAGCAATAGAGGGGCGTTTGGAATAGATGATTCCCACATCCAGTCTCCCATCTTCCTTCTTGATTCCCGCCGCAACGGCAGAAGCCAGATAGGACTTGGGAGCCAGGATTTGCGTGCAGTCAACTTGCCAGCTCAAATGCGTTGATTTCCTTTCTGAATGTGCGATTCAAATCCGCCCGTGATTCTCCACAGCTTTCCCTGCGTCAACGGGAAGTTCGGTCCAGCATCCTTTCCGCTTCGTTCAAGGCCTCCAGGACTCGAGCGGGAGCTGTCCCCCCTGCTACAGCCTTTGCATTCATGCTGTGTTCCAATGAGAGGGCCGCCAACACGTCTTCCTTGAACAGAGGGGAAAAGGACCGGAATTCCTCCAACGACAAATTGTTTAGCTCAATCTGATTAGCTTCGCAGTGCAAGACCATCCTGCCCACTAGCTCATGGGCCTTGCGAAAGGGTATCTTTTGGCGCACCAGGTAGTCCGCCAAGTCGGTGGCATTAAGGAAATCCCCAGCCACGGCCTTACTCGCCGCTTCCCGGTTAACCTGAAGGGTCTGAATCACCACCTGGGCCACCAGCAGGCAATCCAGCAAGGTGTCCAGCGAGTCGAAGACCGCTCCCTTATCTTCTTGCAAATCTTTGTTGTAAGCGAGCGGCAGGCCTTTGAGCTGGGTCAAAAGGCTCATCAGGTTGCCGTAGACCCGACCGGTCTTGCCGCGGATCAACTCCAGAGAGTCCGGGTTCTTCTTCTGCGGCATGATGCTGCTGCCGGTGGTTACCGCATCGGAAAGCTGCAAAAGGCCGAATTCCGAGGAGGAGTAAATGATGAAGTCCTCGGCCAGCCGGCTCAAGTGAGTCAGCGTCAGTGCGCCGGCAGCCGCAAATTCTACCAAATAGTCCCGGTCGCTGACCGCATCCAGACTGTTGCGAGTCAACTGAGCGAATCCCAAGTCCTTGCGCAGTGCTTCGCGGTCAATGGGAAACCCGTTTCCAGCCAAGGCAGCTGATCCTAAGGGCATGAAGTCGGTCCGTCGGTAGCAGTCATCGAACCGCTCGTAGTCTCTCTGAAACATCTCAAAGTAGGCCAGCAGGTAGTGGGCGAGCAGGACCGGTTGGGCTTTGCGGAGATGAGTGTAACCGGGAATCACCACATCCGTATGTGCTTTGGCCAGTTGCACCAGCTCGCGGCTCAGGTTCTTCAACTGGACCTGCACCTGGATGATGGCTCGCTTGAGGAATAACCGGGTGTCCAGAGCGACCTGGTCATTACGGCTTCGCCCGGTGTGAAGCTTGTAAGCCACCTCGCCGACCAGCTCGAACAGACGGCTTTCCAGGTAACTGTGAACGTCTTCGTCCTTCTGGTTTTCCAGCCGTTCCGGCTCTTTCTCGATCCGCCTCTTAATTTCGACCAGGCCCTTGCTGATCTGCTTGCATTCATCGGAATCGAGGATCCCCGCTTTCTCCAGGGCGGCTGCATAGGCGAGGGAACCCTCGATATCCTCAAAAATCAAACGCCGGTCGATCCCGAAGGAATTGTTGAACCGTTCGAAGGCGGCGTCAGTCTGCTGGGTAAATCGCCCTCCCCAGGTTTTCATGGCAGATGGTCTCATTGGCCAGGCACGGACTGTGCTCTTGCGTCCGGCTTAGCGCTCCTTAGATATCCTTCGGTAACAGAGCCTGTACCTTGACAGGCAAGCCAAAAAGGTTAATGAACCCCTCGGCTTCTTTTTGATTGTAGACTGCTTCCTGTCCAAAGGTCGCCAGGTCTTCGCGATACAGGGAGTATGGCGACTTCCTTCCGGCCACGATCACGTTACCCTTATACAGCTTCAGCCGAACCATCCCTGAGACGTTTTTCTGAGTGGCTTCAACAAAGGCGTCCAGTGCTTCCCGGAGAGGCGTAAACCACTGCCCGTTATAAACCAGATCCGCATACCTCAAAGCCAACTGGTCCTTGATTCTGAGAGTTTCCTTGTCGAG
>JBGPHY010000816.1:0-2797 GCA_041484625.1 Terriglobia bacterium
CTAAGCCGCCTCCATACCACCACTGCCATGAATTCGGTACCCCCTGGCGTGGCAATGTCACGTCCAGATGGAAAACCACCGGCAAGCCGAGTTCGCCACAATATTGGAAGATTCGGATCGCATCGGGATCGTCGTATCGCATGCGACGCTTAAACTCACCGAAAACACGCACCCGGTGAATATTGACCGCAGCCTTCAGGCGGTCGTGAGCATGGAAATCGTGGGGGTCCACTGTTGTTCCCGGGATGAACCGATCCGGATAGCGTTCACTGACCTCGATCACATCGCGGAATGGAATTCCCAAACCGGGTGTGCTTAAAACAGAATAGTAGTAGGGATCTATTTCGTTTTCCGGTAATTCCCAACTGAGCAGCCAAGCTCGTTCGATCCCGGCTGCATCCATATTCTCTACGATGCGAGCACCGTTGTAAGCGAGCCAGTGGGGGTGGTTGTGGACATCAATGATTCGGTGCTTGGGTTTCCTTTTTCCATCATCCTGCGAATTCTGTCCATTCAAGGAAGTCTTGTTCATAGACAATGCACCCCAAGCCGAAAGAGCGCCTGCCAGCCCTGCCTTGATGATCCCGCGCCGCCCGATTGAGGAGCGAGTGATTTCCTTTGAACCAGGATACATGGGCCCTCCACTATGGAGCAATTCGACCGCCCGAGCTCCGGCGTGCCAGTTCCACGCCCTGGGTGGTGACGTAATACTTTGACAGCATATTCGGCTTCTCCCAGGAGGGAAGGGATTGAGGCTCTTTTAGGAAGCGCAGAAACTCCGTTATCACTTGTTGGAAGTGCGCTTCGTGGCCGACACGATATCGCGCAGGAATGGTGATCATCATTTCCTGGCCCCGATCTTCCACTGCCATTTCCGGAAACCTGTTCTGGATTGAGCCAATCTTTTTTTTCAGCGCTGCAAGCACTTCCATCTTCAGGCCCACGCTGTTGGGAACGACATACACCTCAGACCGGTAATTTTGTTCCGGACCTTGCCGCACTTCAATGTGCGATCGGGATCCGCGGAAGACCGACCGATAAGTGTCCCCGCCTCCCGGCGGAGCTTCGTAGTTCCACAGGATATTCAATCGGGCATGAACGCCACGCAGGCTGTAGGACAAGAGGTTGTTGCAGTAATACTCCAGGTGGCCGTTTTTGACATCCGGAATCAGGCTCTCGGGGAAACCCTCTTCTCCGGAGACCCTCTGGAATTCGGCTTTGGTTATGAGAGTTGGCCAGCGCTTTGCAGCGACAAATTGGATGTCATGGCGGAAGTCGATGGCCTGCCCCGGGAACAGGGACCACTGCACAAGATCGACCAGGTGGGTCCCGATGTCGGCCAGGCCCTCGCCCTGCTGGCGAATGTCGAAGAACCAGGCGGGACGAATGAGTGGAACTCCTGACACGTTCTTCATGAGGTGATGAACACTTTCCATCAAAACGCAAGGGTCTTGCTCGTTTCCCGGCAGGATGGCGCCAAAGACGCCGGCATCGTTGACTAGCTCCCTTTGAAGGATGTACGTGATCTCAAATCGCTCCGTCATGATGTCGAAGGCGATAGTCCCCCGCCCATCGGCGGTGTTGAGCGCCGCCTCGAGTTTCGGCAGGTCAGCGCTTTCGAGAACCCAAGGCTTGTCAGCCAACACATGGAACCCGGCATCGATGCATGAGCGAATCCGAGCGATCTTGCCCTGGTTGCGGCCGGAAAGAACAACCACGTTCCCACGGCGCTGCTCCAGCATCCTTTCAAGAAAATCGGGGCCCGCATAAATCTCCAGCTCCCAGTCTGTAGGATTCTCTTTCCGGGCGTTGAATTGGCCAATTCGGCTGAGATGGGCGATTAGGTCAGGCCCCAGCGGCGCATACACCGCAACATGTTTGGAGACACCGGGCAGCATCTCTTTTTGGAGCAGGGCCGCATGGAAGTGTCCCGGATCGAGAGTGATCAGCCGTACTTCACCTGCTGTTCCAGCCTTGCTCTGCTGACCTGAGGCCCAAAGAAGACCAGGCAAAACCACCACCCACAGGCAAGATAGCACCGTGGCGAACCTGACCAGCCTCTCAGACGCCCGGGTCATCACCCCTTGGCCCGTCTTCATAGTGTTCATTCGAATCCCCCCAGGCTCATCATAAGTTCTGCTGTCAATGTCCACAAAGGGAATTCGATAAGAGACCGGGGGTTCATCGGACAGCCACCTCGATGGCGTCTGATTGAGAGCGCCGGATGCGGAGGACTCCGGTCGTGGAGTCAAAGGTCCAGCCCGAAGATTTCAGATCGTTTCGTTTGTCGAGCATCTCTCCAAGGGCCTTGACCCGAGCTGGTTCAAAACTCAAGCGCAGGGTTTCGGTTCCCTCCTTATCGAAGGTCCTGTAGGCGATGCTATTCGGCCCATAGGCCACTTGGTTCACGATGGATGAGGAACCCAGGATGTGGTTCTCCCCTGCGGGAGCCCATTCGGGGACGGCACTGATGCCGGCCATGAAGTGGCGTATATAGTCGCCGTAGCCGTCGCTGAACCAGATGCCGGCGTGCGCCAGATTCGGCTGGTCATTCCCGACGCCATCTTCCCTGCACAAGTAAGTCGCCCAGTTGAAGGACCGGAAGGCCTTGTCTTTGGCTGCGCCGTCGCCTGTAAGTTCCGCCCAACGCGCCAGGACCGAAGCGTATCGTGAGGTGTGACTGCCCATTTTCGGCATGTAATGAAGCTGTTCGGAGATGACATTAGCCCCCCATTGTTTCCCCTGGTTGTTAGGTTCCGCCCCAGCATAATCGACGCCGAAGGTCTCCTCGACGAAG
>JBGPHY010000817.1:0-2796 GCA_041484625.1 Terriglobia bacterium
CTCCGGACCAGCTGCCCTATGAATGGCACCGTCCACACCGCCGCCACCGAGCAGGCTCCTGTTCGCAGCATTGACAATGGCGTCTGTTTCCATCTCGGTGATATCGCCCTGGATTAGATGAATTTCAGAATTCTTAATTTTGAATTGCATAGCACAATGCTCCTTCTGCAAATCGTGGTTTCCTGGGAAGTCCGGATCGTGAGCCCTTCCTGCACCTTTCAGATTATACATCATGCTCGGTATCTTCCACGGAAACCGCCCGGAGCATGGGTCCAATCGATGCCAGGCAAATGATGGGACCTATTTGATTATTCCAGGTTCATCCAGTGTATGAGCAAACCAAAGGGTGAACTCTGAACGGAGTCCTGAGACGGTGGCTGAAGCCCCGGGCAACTTCCAAATCATAGTGCACAGATTTAAATCTTTGCGGTAAGATTTCCGCTGTGCTGCTCTATGCATTGACCGTCTTCTGCTCGGCCTTCCTCCTGTTCTCCATCCAGCCTTTAATGGGCAAGTTTCTCCTCCCTTGGTTCGGCGGAGTCCCGGCTGTCTGGACTACCTGCATGCTGTTTTTCCAGTGCCTCCTGGTGGTCGGTTACGCCTATTCCCATTTCCTGAGTACTCGCCTGAACCCACGCGCCCAAAAGCTGGTTCATCTTAGCCTCCTTTTGCTATCGACGGCCCTTTTGCTGGAGCGCACCTGGGCTTGGAGTTCCCCTTTGCTACCCGATGCCAAATGGAAGCCCCAGGGCGGCGGGGAGCCTGTGGGGCAACTTATCCGTTTCCTGGCCAGCAGCGTGGGACTGTCGTTTCTGGTGCTTTCGGCCACAGCCCCACTGTTACAGCGCTGGTATAACCGCACCCACCCGGACCAGTCCCCCTACCGTCTCTATGCCCTTTCCAATCTCGGTTCATTGCTGGCGCTCATGGCGTACCCGCTGCTGGTTGAACCACTCTTTTCTCTGAGAGTTCAAGCTGTCTGCTGGACTACCGGCTACGGGTTTTTCGTATTGCTGTGCGGTTTCTGCTCGGTGCAAATGACAAGATCTCTGTCTGCCGGGAATCCTTTCGACGGAGTTCTTGCGGCTTCCGAGACAAGAGCAGGGAGCCGTCTGGGTTGGACGGATTACGGTTTCTGGCTCGCGCTTCCCGCCTGTACTTCAGCCCTTTTGCTGGCGATCACCAACCAGTTGTGTCAGGAAGTGGCTGTGGTGCCATTTCTCTGGATCCTGCCCTTGAGCCTCTATCTGCTTTCCTTCATATTTTGCTTCGAGAGTGATCGCATTTACCGCAGGGGCATCTTCCTGCCAGCCATGGCCGCTGCCCTGGTTCTCACCTGTGTCGTTTTGTTTCAGGGGGTCAAGATCCGGATCCCTGGACAGGTTCTACTTTACTCCTTGATTCTCTTCAGTTGCTCGATGGCGGGACACGGGGAATTGTCGCGCCTGAAGCCGGAGCCCTCCCGGCTAACTGCCTATTACCTGATGATCGCCCTGGGCGGTGCACTGGGAGGCGTGTTCGTCGGCCTGTTGGCGCCACGGATCTTCGATGGCTTCTGGGAGCTTCACTTTGGAGTCTGGCTTTGTGCTCTCCTGATTGGCCTGGCCTTAATCAGAGACCGTGATTCCTGGATGTTCTGTATCAACCCTGGGGCGATCTCCATCCTGCCCGTCGCACTTTTGGGTGTTGCCGGATATTATTTCTCCGATGACCTCTTTAGCCGGTTGCCTGACTCCGTAGCGACACCTTTCCAGAACCCAAGGATGAGGTTCCTCCTGGGGGTCTTGGTTCTAGCGGTTGTGCTGGGGCTGCTCTGGCGAACCACGAGCAGGATGAAACGTCCGCGGGAAGCAATAGTCGTTCTGGTTCTGAGCTTGGCGTTGCTGGGATTTCTCTTTCAATCCCGGATCAGTTCTTACTTTGAAGGCTCGATCTGGAAAGCCCGAAACTTTTATGGAGTGTTGGTAGTGCTGGACGAGGACCAGGACAACGACCTGGATCGCCGTCTTCGTTTGCGACACGGAAGGATCACCCACGGCCTTCAATTCCAGGAACCTGCCAAGCGTCGCCTGCCAACCACCTACTATGGATTGAACAGCGGTCTGGGACTGGCCTTACAGCTTCATCCCGCGCGCCACCCGGCATTTAACCAGATCGGGAGACTCCGCATTGGGGCAGTAGGACTGGGAGTCGGCACGATCGCAGCCTATGCGCTGCCGGGGGACTATGTGCGTTTCTATGAGATCAATCCTGACGTGATTCGGCTCTCCTTGGGCACACCAGCAACTTTCTCCTACTTGAAGGACTGCCCTGGGCGTGTTGAAGTCGTTGCCGGGGATGCCCGGCTAGCACTGGAGCGTGAGTTGACTCTCGGCCAAGCACAGGAATTCGATTTACTGGCTGTGGACGCGTTTAGCAGCGACTCCATCCCTGTCCACCTCTTGACCCGTGAAGCCATGGAAGTCTACCTAAAGCATCTGCGGCGGCCGGATGGAGTTTTGGCTTTTCATATTACCAATCGCTTTTTGGATCTAAAGCTTGTGGTCTGGCAATTAGCTAATCAGTATGGATTGCAGTCACGCTACATTGCCTCCGAAGCCATCGGTGACCTGGCTTGGGAGAGTCATTGGATACTTCTGGCCTGGAACTCCAGCCTCCTGGGTCGTCCTGAAATCATCAAGGCCAGTACGCCCATGCTCTCTGCTGCGCGTCCAGACCGCTTGTGGACTGACGACTACAGTAATCTGTTTCATGTCTTGAAATGGTAGAGAGGATATGAGTGAATCGACATACCCA
>JBGPHY010000818.1:0-2796 GCA_041484625.1 Terriglobia bacterium
GAGATACGCTGGCCGAGCGGCACCCTCCAGACTCTCACTGACCTTCCTGCCGACCAGATACTCAAGGTGGAAGAGCCCCGCTAAGATCGCCTGTTGTTGCCGTGATCTTGGCATTGGCATAACAGCCTCGGCGTGAAGACCGCTTTGGCGCCCGAGGGACTGCTCCCGCGCACGCGAGCCGTCATCTTCGCCGCCTGGCCGAGGGAGTTCAGGCTCAGGGGACGGTGCCGCTCTTTCGAATTTCCGCAATTCCGTCGATATGGTGAACGAAGATACGTTTCTTATGAATCGGTGATTCACAGGCGATAAGATTCCAACATGCTGTTCATTTGGAATCCGATTATCAAAAATATAAGAACTCAAAAAAGTGGGACCGCCCAGCATGCCAACGACACCCCATCACTAGAAACGCTAGGACCATATGAGATGCACGAATTTTACCCGCATATCGAACAGCATTCTATCTTGAACTCTCATCTAGAATGACCAACGTGCAAGATCCACGTCTTGTCCTGGGTTCTCCCAAGCAGCCGGAGTGTCACCATAACCTGTTCCACCTGCAGTCTATGCCGGATTGATGATTCAGAAGCGACAAAATTCCAGCGACTTCTTGGGACTTCTTAAAGCGCAAATGGAGAAAACGCTTAACAGAAGGGGACTTCTTTCGTATGATTGTATTCGTCGTCGGCATAAGTGAGTGGATTGTCGCTGTGCCGACCCGCCGTTAAGGTTAGCCCGTCTCGGGTCAAGCTTACAGCCCTCTTCGCATGCTTAGAAACCTCTTCTATTCACCACGGGGCTTCATGATCCATTCGACAACGACCGTATCGACAAAGAAGAAATCAGAGGACCTCGTCTCGAGCATTTGCCGGATCAATCCACGACGAACATTTGCCTGCAATTGGCTCCACCTGTATCGTGGAACATCACACAGAGTCAATCCCAAGAGTGAAGGCATGTAGTCGACACCCATCAAGGCGTTTACAGGTTCATGTGAAATTCTAAAGACCGAAGCGACCCACAGAGACTCAAAGCCGAGGGATGACCAGTGGATCTGATTGCCCCGCTTAATGTCTTACAGATAGCCCGATTTCGGGTCAGTCTGCGCGCCTTGGAAGACACATCCCTGCCGGCCTTCCTCGGTTCCACCTTGCGTGGCACGTTTGGCCATGCCCTGAAGGCAGCGGTTTGCATAATGCCCCACCATGATTGTGAACGATGTCTCGTGGTGGAACGCTGTCTGTATCCCTACCTGTTTGAGACGTCGCCAGCCTACGACCATCCTTTGATGCGTGGGCAGGAACGGGTCCCTCATCCTTTTGTGATAGACCCGCCCCAACCTGAACGGATTCCCAGACCGGTTGTGGTCAGTTCGAATGGGGGCATCCTCGTGCAAACTAGCAAGGCCAACGCGAAAGGAGGCGTTCCAGAGGGAAGGATCCCCCTGCATCCTTTTTCTTTCCGAAGCTCCAGGCTGGTCCCGATTGGGGAGACCATTGCTTTCGATCTCATTCTAATGGGCCGCGGTATTGACGCTTTGCCGTTTGTTGTATACGCGCTAAGCGAAATGGGCAGCCGCGGATTGGGCGCGGGGCGAGGAAAATTCACTCTAACACGAGTAGATACCCTGGAGGACGGCAAACCTGAGAAGACCCTCTATTCCACGGAGTCCTTACGTATCGATATGGGTCAGGCGAAGGCGATAGGTTTAGACGATCTTGTTCGCAGCCGGTTACGGGAGACACCGTCAGACGAACGGGCACGACTGCGCTTCCTCACTCCTGCGCGTATCCGGGTAGGCGGCGATTTGCAGTCAGGAATTACCTTTGAGTTGCTGATACGCAATGTGTTGCGTCGGCTCTCGCTATTGGCTGCATCCCACGGGAGCAGTCCGCTTAAACTCGAATATCGTGAGCTTGTGCGGCGAGCTTCCGAAGCACAGACAGTCCAGGCTGTCCTGTCTTGGTGGGATTGGCAGCGTTACTCAAATCGGCTGAACACCAGCATGAAGCTGGGTGGGTTTGTCGGCGACATCGAGTTTCAAGGCCCGGCCGTGAGGGACTTATTCCCGCTGCTCGTGGCTGGAGAACTGTTGCATGTGGGAACTGGCACCAGTTTTGGTCTGGGCCGGTACGAGATCATGGGTGTTGACAAGGAGCCCAAATGAGCCTGGAAAGAAATACAGTCATTTTGGGAGCGTTGCTCCACGACATTGGCAAGTTTTTACAGCGCGGCGAATTTGGGGAAGTCAAAGTCAGCGGGCAGCATCCGCAAGTGGGGGCGGATTTTGTCAGCGCCTGGCGCAATGAACTGGGGCGCTGCGTCGATGTTGAGTTATTAAAAACGCTGGTGCAGCGGCATCACGAAAGTTCGGCTTTTCCTGCGGCGCTTCAAGTTGACGCGCTCAAAGATCCTCATGTCCGCGCCTTATCCCGCCTGGTGAGCCGGGCCGACAACCTGGCTTCGTCTGAGCGTGCCCCCAGAGAAGAAGGAAAGGGCCGTCAACCTTATCGGACCACTTCGCTAGCATCGATCTTCGACCGTGTCGAGGTTACCCGGGAACACAGGCCCCAACCTCGCCACTTCCCCCATAAGCCATTAACTGACACGAGGACCGAGCCACCAATTTTCTCAAGGGAAGGCCGCGAAGCCGATCAAACGGAAGTCACCAGTCACATTCGCGCCTTTGGCCAGCAATTCGTGCGGATGCGGGACGAGTTGAGATGGGACGATTTTGACTGTGTTCTGACTCATGTTCTGAGTCTGCTGCAGGCGTTTACGTGGTGTATTCCGTCA
>JBGPHY010000819.1:0-2791 GCA_041484625.1 Terriglobia bacterium
CTCGTTCCCTGAACATATTCGTCACTACGGAGAACGCCTTCATCTTCGTCTTCCGGTCCCGGTTTACATAACCCCACGGGCTTATATCGAAATCGAAACAGCCTCCTGGCCAGGCGTGCTTGGCATAACACCAAAGTGTGGCACCGGACACATACGGTGCGTCCATACCCTCGAACTCCGCCTCGGTGCCTAGAGCCTGCGTATCCTCTCCGAGAGGTCCATTCACGCCCTCGATAGACATATACCCAAACTCGCTAATCACGATCGGTTTCCCAGGGTACCGAGTATGCAGCCGAGCCAGCTCATCCCTCCACCATTGCGTTACCTTTCCCAACCAGGAATTATCACCTGGGTGGCCGTGCGCACCGGGGTATCCGTTGACGCAAATGACATCATCAAACTCAAAGTATTTCAGCTCCTTTTCGGAAGTCCAACGATCCGACACCGACGCGTGCGTCATCAGGCGGGTCGGGTCGAGCTGTCGTCCCAATTGAATAAGCCGGTCATTCCCCTGGTTGACCTCCGGATGCTGTTCCTCGGATTCATTGCTGACGGACCAGATAATGATTGATGGGTGGTTAAAGTCCCGAAGAATCATCTTTCGCAGGGCGCGTTCGGCACTATCCAGTATGGCGGGTACGTCCGAGGGATTCCAACCTGCGCCCGCAAAGGGATCATTGAGTTTGTTACCCCAACCACACAGCGGGATTTCAGCCAGCACGAGCAACCCCAGCTCGTCGCACAGGTGCAACTCCCCCGGGTGGTGAGGATAATGGCAGAAGCGCACAAAATTAGCTCTTGCATCCTTGATCGCCAAAAAGTCTTGCCGGGACGTCTCCAGGTCCACCGCCATCCCGGTCCTTGGTGAGTCTTCGTGCCGGTCGAACCCCATCAGAAACACTGGCTTCCCGTTCAACCACAGCTTCCCGTCCCGCGCTTCTATCTGCCGAAATCCAAACCGGGTCTCCCGTTGGTCGGCCAGCACTCCCTCGGCCAGCAAGTCAACGCGAGCCGTGTAGAGCATCGGCTGCTCCGGCGACCAGGCAACCACCTCCGCCACTTCTCCTTCCACAGAGAGCTCCGCCTCTTTTCCTGCCACCACTGCCAGCGGTGCTGCCGCGAAACTCGCCAAGGGATGGCCCCCGCGATTCAGAATCTTCACCTGCAGAGAGAGATTCGCGGACTGTGAACGCCCATTGGTAACCAAGGCCCGCAATGTAAACTTGCCTTTCTCGCTTCCCGGTGCAGCCGTAATACCTACGTGCGTTACCCGCGCTTGCTCGGTCACTACCAGCTTTACTTCCCGCAGAATCCCACCTTGTCCTTGCCAAAACTCGCTCGTCGGCAATTGCGCCGGACGCCGCATGTTATCGACACGCACCACAATCAGGTTGTTCTCGCCGAATCGGAGAAGCTCCTCCACAGGAAACTCAAAAGGCAGGAAGGCATCTTCGTTTTGCCCCACCAGCTTGCCATTCACCCACACCGAACTGCTGTAATTAACCCCCTCGAAGTGCACTGCCACGCGCCGCCCCCGAATTGACACCGGGACCTCGAACTGGCGGGAAAACCAGCAGATCCCCCTGAACTTATACATTCCGGGAGCGCAATCATCGAAGGCGCGAGGGATCGAAATCTTCCGCCAATCTTTAGTGGGAAAGTCGAGAGAGAAGTAACCCAACTCCTGGCCTTCGTCCCAGTAGTCAACCTGAAAGCGCCAAGGGCCTGACAAGTCGATTTCCTGACGAACATTCGGCGTCTCGGCTGGCGGCGCGTCAGGGCTCTCCTTTCCACCTGAGGCCTTGCCCGATCTCCCGGATGCTCCAGTCTGCAATCCACAAACTCCGCCAGCGGCCACGATTGCAGTGGTGGACACTCCCAATTCCTCTAAGAATCTTCGTCGTGTATGGTGACTTCCAGTGACGTCTGACATATGCTCCCTCTCGGAAAACCCAATCACCCCTAGACTCTGTCAGGCTGTGCACACCTTCCGTCGTGGGCGCATAGCGGTGGGAGTGCCTCGCTTTTGGATCGTTCGAATTCTCAGGTGTCACACATCGCAAGGAGCGAATTTCATCGCACTCCGGGTGCCGCGAGACGCGCTAGATCAGCTCGTCCCCCATCAGAACCAATCGGCCGCTTACTTGGGGTGCCGAAGCAGCACTGTACAAGCGGCGAAGGTCAGCAGTGTAAGACTGGCACACGAAAACGGTTTCTCATGAGAAGGTTCACAATCTCATCCCAATTGCCACCCCTTTCGGTACTCAAAGTGCAAGAGCTGATTGGCCTCCTGGCAATTCGTCACTGACATCTTGACGGGGTCCCAGTAGAGTTTCCTCCCTCCGAGCCGGATGCAAATGTTTCCCAGCAGTAGCACTTCTGTGTAGGGGCCAGCCCATTCAAACTTGGACTGGGTAGTCCCCTTTCCTTTGCAGGCTTCGATCCACTCTTTGTGATGACCGATGGAACGAGGGAGGGATTTGGGCGGAGGACTAAAATCCTTCATGCGAGATTTCGGCATGAGACGCAGGCGAGCCCCCCCCTCTTCCTCCAGCAGGAGCTTCCCTTTGTCTCCAACGAAAATCACGCCATTTTCGCGCGGTAACTCCAGGTCGTCTTCCAACTCTTCGGGCCGGGGAGGAAGCAGTCCGCCATCATACCAGTGCACCTTTACCGGTGGCATATCCCCTCGCGCCGGGAACTCATAATGAATGACGGAGGCCCAAGGAAATGATTGTTCGTAAACAGGCGTCGAGGAGCCATATACACAAGTCGGAGTCGTCAGTTTCAG
>JBGPHY010000820.1:0-2785 GCA_041484625.1 Terriglobia bacterium
CTGGCGAACGCATCTGGCAGCACCTTGATCGCCACCTGACGTCCCAGGTTCGTGTCCTCGGCGCGGTACACCTCCCCCATCCCGCCCGCACCGAGCTTGTCCACAATGCGATAGTGAGAGAGTGTTTTGCCAATCATGAGGAATAACTCCTCGGTTGCGATTCAGGCCAGCTTACTTCTTCCCGGTCGGGGCGCGGCTCTTCAGCTCTTCGAACCAGTTGAGCACAACATTGATTGATTTCGCCTCGCCTTCCTCTACCATTACGAATCGTTTGCCATCTGGAGTGATGTCATAACCAAACTGATCCGTTACATTGTGAACTTCGAATAGGACTCTTGGCTTTCCGACCATCAGAGCTGGCTTGGCTTTGAAGGGCACTGCCATGAATCTGCCATTGTTCATGTAAAAAAGTTCCGCTCCGCCAGGAGACCACAAGGGATTATGACCACCGCTATCTGATATCGGAATCGGCTGACTTTTGCCAGCCGTTGAGGGCAGGACATACACTTCGGTTTGCCCCGAGGAATCCGATTGATATGCAATCCATTGGCCGTCGGGAGAGAACTGAGGCCAATCTTCATATTGAGGCGTTACCAGAAATGGCTCTGCTTTTCTTTCTCCCTGCATCGTTATCGTCCAGATGTCATTACCGGTCGTCGTGCCAGTTTCCCGGTAGGCCAAGAGCTTGCCATCTCTTGTCCAGGAATGTGGGCAGGGCCATGGTGTCTTGACAATCACCTCTTCTCCACCGACCTGGTTCACCGGTTTTAAAAACATCATTCCACTTGTACCGCCTAGCCTGGTGGAATTGAATACGATTCGCTTGCCGTCGGGTGCCCATGCCGGCAGCCATTCCTCCCCTTGGTCATCCGTGACGCGGTATTGTCTCCCCTGATCCAGGTCATAGATCCACAGTTTATTTTTCTCATCCAATTTAGTGAACAGCACCTGTTTGCCGCTGGGGGAGATTCGTGGGTTCCCATACTCGCGCGCTGGCGGAAGAGGCAGCGGTTCGATTTGTCCGTTCCGGTCTACCCAGATCAGTCTGGATGCGTTTCTTTCTACTTTTGGAACATAGGCCAGCGTACCGTTCCCTGATACTGTCCAGAGTGCCATGCCAGTCCATAAAGGCGATTTAACGCCTTGAATGACGGAAACGGAAGGCCCTGTGACGCTCAATTGCTCTAGATTGAAGGGCGCGGCCAGAATGTCGTTTTGCCAGGAATAGATCAAATGACCAGTTGAAACGTAATGAGCCCACGTGCCTTGCTGGAAGAGGATCTGTTGCTGCCCACTTTTCAAGTTGATCAGTGCGACCTGCATTTCCTGTGCGCTCTTTCGAATCGTGCACAGAATTGCCTGGTTCCCGGGGAGGAAGCGAGGCCAGCAGTATGTTATGCCCGGCTCCGCAGGCTGTGGTGTCTTGATCACGATTTCCTTGGGCGTTCCGCCGACCTGGACATGGAAGAGTCTTCCAGACGATGCATAAACAATTGAATCATCCGTTGCCCAGTTGCCACCATATGGGTCGGGTGCATCACATACATTCTGAGGCGATCCGCCCGTACGCGATACTTTCTTCAACTTCTGTCCATCACAAAATCCTACCCAATCCCCATTGGGAGAAAAAAAAGCATGCGCTCCTGTTGCCAGAACTCTTGTCTCATATTGACCCATCGAACGAATAGCGATTCCCTCCAAATAATAAGTAAGGTTCTGTCCATCGGGAGAAAGTGTCAAGAATGCGCCGGTATGATGTAGGGCTAGAGCCGAGTGAGTTGTGATGACAAATCGCCCGACGTTAGGTTGTGGTGAGGGCTCTTTTTGTAGCAGGCGCCAGACTGCAATGAGCAAGGCGATTGTCATGACAGCCAGCAATGCCCAAGGAAGAAGATTCCTACCTCCCAGCCTAGTTGGAGCTTTCTGCAATGATGGCGGGATTCCCTCGGCAAGCGGCGTTTGAGCCTCTTCAAGTTCAAGCCTCGCGTCTCCTATATGTTGGAAACGGTTCTTTGCCTCCTTCCGCAGACAGCGTCGCAACAACTCTTTGATTCGCCAAGGCATGTTTTCAGGCAGCGCTTGCCAGTCCGGTTCGCTCTTCAGAATCGAGGCAATGGTTTCTGTTGCGGTGTCCCCATCAAAGGCCCGTTTCCCGGTCAAACACTCGTACAGCACACAGCCGAAGGCCCAGATGTCGGTGCGCTTGTCGAGGGGCTTGCCCTTGGCCTGCTCGGGGCTCATGTAGGCTGCAGTTCCCAGTATCACGCCTGGTCGGCTCATCTGCTCGGTCACCGTTGGAGATTGGCTGAGGTCCGCCGCAACGGGTTCTTCGTGGAATGCTTTGGCCAGGCCGAAATCCAGGATCTTGACCTTGCCCTCCGGAGTGATCTTGATGTTGGCCGGTTTCAGGTCGCGGTGGACGATCCCTTTTTCATGGGCGGCTTCCAACCCCTCGGCAATCTGGCGGCCAATGTCCAGGATGGTATCGATTTGTAGGGGCGCACTCCTGTGTGCGCCCCCTGACGGGCGGACACGGGGATCCGCCCCTACGCCAATCTGGTGTTCCAGCGTCTGGCCTTCGACCAGTTCCAGAACCAGGAAGCGTTTCCCATCGGCTTCTTCCAGGCCATGAATGGCTGCAATGTTGGGATGATTAAGCGATGCCAGCAGCTTGGCTTCGCGTTCAAACCGGGCAAGCCTCTCAGGATCCTGCGCGAAGGCGTCCGGCAGCACCTTGATCGCGACCTGCCGGCCCAACTTCGTGTCCTCGGCTCGGTACACCTCC
>JBGPHY010000821.1:0-2778 GCA_041484625.1 Terriglobia bacterium
GCTGCATGGTCCAAAGTCGATCTTTCGCAGACAGTTCGTCGGGAAAAACATTTCGGCAAGACGTCGTCAGATTGATTGAGGCTGGGCGACTGGAGGAAGCGCAGGTTCGCCTGAAGCAGGAACTGGCATCGCTGGGTGAATCGCCGGACACCCTTTACCTTGAGGCCCTGCTTTTATTCCGACAGAAGAACTATAAGGAATCGACAAACAAGCTAAAGCAAGGACTGGCACTCCGCCAGGAGGATCCCGAGGCACATCTGCTGCTGGCCAGAAACGCGATCGTCCTCGACCAACTGGAGGTCGCCGAATCCGAGCTCAAGACGTCTGTTCAACTGGCCCCCACCGACTATATACCCCATCTTCATCTGGGGCTTCTCCATTTCGCCAATAACCGCTTTTCTCTTGCCGAGACGGAGTTTCAGGTGGTAACGAAGCTGAATCCGGGATTGATGAGAGGATATGACCTATTGGGTTTGGCCCAGGAAGAACTGCGAAGCCCTGACACCGTCATTGCGACCTATCGCCACGCCATAACACTGGCTGAAGAGCAACATCTCAACGACGAGTCCCCCTATCTGCACCTGTCCAAATTCCTTTGGCAGAAAAACCGATTTCAGGAAGCCTTGCCACTCGCCCGGAGGGCCGTTGAACTGAATGCCAACTCTGTCGAAGGTTACTGCACGATGGGAAGACTTCTGGAAAAGATGGGCCAAACAGATGACGCAATCCAGGCGCTCAGAGAGTCGACGAGAATTGATCCCCAATATGCGGAGGCTCACTATCTGTTGAGCCGGATTTACTTCAAGCTGGGGAAAACGGAGGAGGCCGAAAAGGAAATGCGCCTCTTCAAAGAATCCAGGAAACCCGTGAAACCGGCGCCGTAAGAATGCAGACCTTCTGACCAGAGGGCGCGCCAGTGCTGAAGAATTCGTTGCCGGAAAGACAGGCCGGGAATCGGCAACCGGATAATTTGGCCCGTGATGCCCTATCGGCGCTGGACAGGAGAACCCTCTGCAGGCTGCATCGAGCGTCGGCGTGGTACCCGGCAAGGGATGCCCCACGCCGACAAACGCAGTTCCAACAACAAATCACTCACTGTCCATCAGACACTCGCAAATCGTCCCGTCACTTCTTGTTTACGGCTTTTTTCAATTGACTGCCCGGGGAGAATTTCGGAACCTTTTTGGCTGGGATCTTGATGGCTGTCCCTGTTTGTGGATTGCGGCCGATTCGCGCTTTCCGGCTTCCCACCGAAAACGATCCAAATCCAACCAGGGTCACGGTTCCCCCTTTTTTCAGGGCGGAAGTAACGCCATCCAGGACACTGTTAATTGCCGTGTCGGCCTGAGCCTTGCTGACCCCCGCGTCTTTTGCCACCTTCTCGATCAGATCTGCTTTGTTCATTGCCTCTCCTTTGAAGTGAAGATCCAGTTAATTGTAGTGTTGCGATTGTAGGACTTTCCAGCACCGTTTCAAGTGAATTTTTAATGGCTCTCCATTCGAAAAGTCTTGACAGGCCACAACTGGTTGAATAAGTGCCCTCCGCAGATTGTTTCGCCTTATCAAACCTCATTCAATTCTCAGATCAAGCTTGACGGAGCCCGATAGGCCTTCTAAGCTGGCGCTGGTGATGGAAGAAGAAAATACTCTGCCAGCTGGCGCCAGAAAGGGAGAATAATTCACCTGCCGAAGTGGGGACAATACCTTCGGCACCTACAGAAATGAACGCCGAGAGGGAGGCCACAGAAGCATGCGGAACACAAAATCTCTTGCTTGGATGTTGGCGATCGCCGCCATGAGGTTGACTTTTCCACCAGTCCAATTCGCACAGCCTGACGGAGCCGACGGGAAGGAACCGCAAAAAAAACCGACGGTGCGCGTGGGAGCCGCACAGCCGAGGTCGCGATTAATTAACTGGAGACAGACGCCCGCCAGGCGCTAGCCCAAGTCAACAAGTCTCTGGGCGAGCTGGAGGAAATCGTGCATCGGGCGGGGATCCGGACGCTTCAGAGGATGACATCAGTCGCGTGGCGTTTCGGACGCGGGCGGTGGACAGTTTCGTGTACCTGGTCGTTGCGAAGCGAGGCGAGGGGGCCATGATTATCTCGCCGCAAGGCCGGGTATTGGTCGACGGCAAAGGCCCGGACGATATCGCCATCGCCGATATCAATCCCTTCGCAGGGCGGGAAGGAGGAGACGCGCTGAACTCTCAGTCGGATATGCGCGCTCGACTGTTCCGGGAACGCAATCCAGCCGCGTACGGCCTTTTGACCGATCCGAACCCTCCAGTACTGAAAAAGATTCCCGCGACGATCACCATTGAGGCCGTAAGCATCGGCACGAAAACGCTCACCATCGGCGAGGAGCGTTTTAAGGAAGCCGAAACATTGCTGCAGGGCGGAAAGACCAAGGAAGCCTGTCTTGCATTCGAACAATTGAGCGCTGAATTCCCCCGGACATGGATCGACCGCGCCTCACAGAAACGGCTGGCAGAGATACGTTCAGGCGGATCAAGCAAAGGCGGGCCACGCTAAGAGCGTGTCTAAGAAGCAATGATTGTGACTGACATGACCCACCTGCCACCTCAGCTTGAGAATGGTTTACGCTGAAGGCCCAAAACACAGGATTGCCGCGATCAACCGAACTCCTGAACTGCCTCATATAAAGCCACGATATTTTCCGTCGGTGTATTTCCATAGTTCCTGTTCCGTGGCACATCCTAGATCCTGAAGCAACCGGCTGGTGACTTCGCCGGTGCCCCAGTAGTCACAGGGAACC
>JBGPHY010000822.1:0-2777 GCA_041484625.1 Terriglobia bacterium
CAAATAGAAGGCGGCTACACCTATTCTCGTACAGGCAACGATAAATACAATTCATTGGGAGAGTTATTGGTGCGTGTTCCCACAGGGAACCGGATCGAACTACGGTTTGGCATCAATTCATACGCTCTGGACTATTCAGAAGCTGGCAGTTTAGGCGGGTTGGAAGATTCCAGTTTTGAGGTAAAGATCAAGCTGACACGAGGCAGTGAAAGGCCCCGGCTACTGCAACCCGCGACGGCTCTCACCCTGGGAACCATCCTGCCGACAGGCTCGAATGCTCTCGGGGAGAGAAAGTTTCAGCCGGATGGGACACTGGCCGCTGCCTGGGTCCTCTCGGATCTGTGGTCACTGTCCACTAACTTGAATTTCTTGCTCGGCAGTCAGGAGGGTAAACGGTTTGATCAGGTGAGCGCCAGCGCCTCTTTGGGTTATCAAGCATCGAAAAGGCTCGGCGGTTTTGTCGAATATTTCACTCATCTGCCGGGAGGCAGTGATGGATTAAATACAAATTATCTGGACAGTGGAATTACCTTTTTGTTGAACAACAATTTTCAGGTCGACGCTCGCATCGGTGTCGGCTTCAACCGCATTAATCCGGAGTACTTTGTTGGGTTCGGACTTGCCCACCGCTGGAAAAGACCCTTCTTTTGAGATTACAAGGAGCGGGAACAACCCGGCTCTGCGAACCCCGATCCGTAAGGGAAGTTCTTGTCTGAGGATTACGCCCGATTCTGGCTTTCCGACTCTTCACTGAAAACAATCCAAATCCAGCCGACATCACACCGCCGCTCTTATTCAATGCGGCAGTGTTTCACCCCTGCGCATTGATGACACCAAGGTCCGATGAGTCTGTGGAAAGCCACAGAAGCCTGCCGTGAATGGATCCTACTGGAGTTTCGTCCATGCAAATCTCCCGGACCCATTGCTGAGTCGTGGATTAAGCGAAAGTCTCACCCCTTCCGAGCCGATTCGTAACATATGGTACTGTCACTCCATCTCGACAAGCTGTAATCCATGAGCCCCTCTGCCCAGTATTATCCCATCCGGCTGTACAACCTCGTCCTCGACACCGTCCTGGACTTCGATATTTATATGAAGGTGGAAGAATGTCGTTATCTTTTGTACAGAAATCGGGACCTCACATTTACCCAGCGGCATCGCGACAACTTAATTAGCCACGGCATCGATACGCTCTATGTCAGTCGAAAGGACAAAGTAGCCTATAGCCGGTATCTCGAATGCAATATCAGTACCATCGGCAACGACCCAGGTATAGACGAGAAGAAGAAGGCCGACCTGATTTACACGGTGTCCAGGAATCTGGTGATGGAAGTGCTGGAAAACCCTCGGGCCGGCGATATCGTCAAAAGGACTGAGCAGGTGACAGCACCCACGGTGGATTTCATACTTCGGGAGAAAGATGCGCTTCGGTACTTCATCTCGATCATGAGTTACGACTATTACACGTACACGCACAGTCTGAATGTGTGCGTCTTTGCCGTTGCCCTGGCTCATCATATCGGCTTCTTCAGCCGCAATGAACTGAATGATCTGGCGACCGGGGCGCTGCTGCATGACGTCGGCAAGAGCCAGGTACCCAAGGAGATCCTGGCTAAGGCGGGCAAGTTGACCACTCAGGAAATGGCCATCGTCAAGACTCATGTCGTGCTGGGTGAACAGTTGCTTGCCGACAACGCCCGCATGACCCCTTCCCGCATACTGCCTCTGGCTCTTCACCACGAACGGATGGACGGGTCAGGGTATCCTCGCGGGTTCCGCGGGAATCAAATCTCCTTGCAGGGGCGAGTCGCCGCAGTGGTCGACTGTTTTGACGCCATGACGACCAATCGTGCCTATTGCAGGGCCATCAGCGCGTTCGAAGCCATTCGCGTCATGCAAACCAAAGGGGCGGAAGCCTATGACCAGGATCTGGTCGCCAGTTTCATTGGTTTGTTAAATCCGGCATAGGCGCTTCACGTAGCCACCTTCCCGTTGTATCATGGATCGAGTACTTCAACAGGGCTGTTGTGCCAGCGAGGCAATGTCTACAATGAAATGTAAAACACTCCTATTTTTACTTGCTCTCCCGTTCTTGACTGCGGGGTGGTTTCACGCACAACCCCAGCAGAGTTATGAGAGAGTGCTTGTTGGGTCCGATGAAACCCGCCAGACCATGCATCCTGTGATTCGCGGCACACAGTATGCCGTGGCCTCCATGGCCTCTCAAGCCACCATGGCGGCTGAACGAATCCTGCGCAATGGTGGCAATGCTTTCGATGCGATTGTGGCCGGGCAGGCGGTCCTCAGCCTGGTGGACGCGGCTAACAATGGAATTGGAAGCGACGCCGTACTGCTGATCTACGACGCCCGCGCGAAAAAAGTCTGGTCGCTCGATGCCGAAGGGACTGCCCCCAAGCTGGCTACCATCGACTGGTACAAAAGGAACCAGGACGGGAAGATCCCGGTCAACGACACCCTTCTCTCGGCCACCGTGCCGGGCGTTGTGGATGCCTGGACAATTTTGCTCTCGCGTTGGGGGACCAAAACTTTCGCAGAGGTCTTAGCTCCGGCCATCGATCTGGCCGAGCGCGGATATCCGCTCTCCGAGAGCTACGCCCGACTGATGGGAATTGAACCCTTGCTCAAGTACCCGTCGAGCGCTCGAGTGTACGCCCCCGGCGGGAAAAAGTGGAAGGCAGGAGAGATCTTTACGAATCCAGACTTCGCCCGGACGTTGCACCGGCTCGTGGAAGCGGAAAGAAAGGAATCAGCCAAGG
>JBGPHY010000823.1:0-2775 GCA_041484625.1 Terriglobia bacterium
AAGCGCAATGCGCACATCCCGCAGCCACCAGGAGGGGGTCCTGGCAGGCTCACCCTCGGTGCGGCGAAGCAGGTAGGTGTGGGCATCCACCCAGATGTTGCCGCGCAGCCATGGAAAAACAACTCCGTCCTGCTTCCCAGATTCCTCGATCCAGTCCGCAAGTATCGAGATTCTTCACCCATCTCCAAGCGCTCGAATAGGATTGGCTTTCCATCCGGATGGCGCCTGTTTTGAGTTTGTCGACCATGGGTTGTTCCTTTACATTTGCCGTGGCACTCAGGAACTGCGACCCGTGCGACCTTATAGTGACTTGCTTCCCGCCGTCCGATCGGTTATCGATGCCCTGGAGGCTGTCGGCCGCCTCTTCCACGCAGCTAAGGACCACAGAAACGTTGCCAGGCAAACCCAATCCAGCCAGAGAAGAGTTTTCCCGGAAATCCCAAGGGTCACGATGGGATTGAAAATTATGGCAATCACTAAAAATCCAGCCGCCCAAATGTACTCGGCGGCGCGAACCGCCTGCGAGAATGCCAGAAGGCCAGACACACATACCACAATTTCCAACATTACTTGATTGCCCGCCGTGGGGAGGCGTAAGCACGCCAGGAGCAACACCACGACGGAGGCCCATTTCATCATTTTTGTGAACATGGGTAAGCCCCTCTCTTCTTGTGCCCCACTTAGTTCAGGTGACCTGGAAGGTGACTGGAATAGCTCACATAATTAATTAGAGTAGGTTAATTAACTTTACTTGTCAAGTCAAATATGATAATAATTAACTATTATTGGTTAAGAAAAGGAGGGGCCAGTGGATCTTTCTTTGGTGATTAAGCGTCGGCTGGAAGAATTGGGTCATGAGCAGCGAGACTTGGCAAGCGCTGCCCAAGTTACGGATTCCTACATTTCGCAATTGCTGACTCGAAAAAAAGCTCCCCCTGCGCCCAATCGAACAGACCTCTATAACAAAATGGGAAAGTTTTTGAACTTTCCGAACGGTGAGCTGGCGAAGCTGGCCAACCTGCAGCGCCAGGAAGAATCAAAGAGAAAGATGGCAGACCCTCCCGCACCGTTGTTTAAAGAAGTTCGAGAGTTGGTTTTCCGCAAATGCAAAGCGGACAAACAGAAACAAATACAAACGATTTTCGAGAAGCAGCCCTTCGGGGAACTCGAACGCCTGGTCACCCAGAAGCTCCTGGACGTGGTCAAGAAAGTCGCCAAAGAAGAATTGGAAAATGAAAACTGGTTTCACTTGGTGGGCAGATTCAGCAAGCGAAGCTACGAGGAGATGTGGGTCGCTATTCTCGAATTCCTGGACGCGGATATCTTTGATGTGTCGATTGAAAACTGCGTGTCCTTTTTGGATCCGCTGATCGAATCGTGGGACATCGACCTGGTGAATTTTAGTGTGGAAATTGTCTTAAATCGGAGAGTGGCCCCAGGGTATCCTAAGAAATTTGAGTTTGTTGAAAAGGAGCCCGAACCAATTTTCCACCAAGAGCCGGGGTTCACAGAATTCCTTCAGGATGTTTCCCTCAGCGGTGATGCGACAGAGGAAGAAATCGAGTTCCTCAAAAAGCTAAAGTTCAAGGAAAAACGACCCGCTCCGCTCTACTACTACCGGGAGTTACAAAGCCTCAGAGACCCCCTCCATTTTCGCACCCCGTAGCCGAATAGGAGAGCGCGCAAGAACAACGAGGTCGCGAGTCTTCAAATCACGAATCCGCGACGCGGTACCGCCGGCCATCCGAGAATGAGAACAAGCACCGCTGGCACCGAGAACGAGGACAATACATCCGTAGCAACTTGATAAAGGAGCGGCTGAAACAGATGGTGATTGCGACGATCAACGAGCGTGATCTGCATGTCGGCCCTCTTCAACGCGCGGGCCGCATACAGCCCTCCAAATCCACCCCCGACAATCACTACATGAGGCCTCGATCCGCTGTTCATGCCCTGCGTTCTATCAGATCCAGAAATCTCACCCGCCACTCTCAATTATGGGGCATCTGTGACAACCAAGGAGGTTGCAATGTTTGCTCGAACTGTCAACTTGCGCATGAAACCGAATAGCGTTGCGGCATTTACTCAGACCATGGAGCAGGAAGTCGTTCCTTTGCTGCGAAAACAAAAAGGGTTCCAGGACGAAATCACGTTTGTTGTCCCAGGCGGCTATCGTCAAAGCGATCCGGCTGGAGGAGCAAGAGGCTCCCCAACGGGAGATTGAGCGTCAAAAGAAGGAAGATGAGGAGACCCGTGCTGCCGCAGAGAAGGCCAGGCCAGCGAACAAAGCGGCCTTTCGCCCGTAATGAGCAAACAAGCTTGTCCTTATCTGGCTTGCAAGGCACCCAAGAGGTGTTGGCGCACAAGAGAGACTATAGCGGCAGGCCGGTAGCCCAGGGGTTATGAGGTTTATCAGGCAAGGTCTTTATGCTTTCTTGTTTGTGCCTGGGTGCCCTGGTGGTGAGAGATGGTGGTTCAGTTCGTTTGAAAGAGCCGACCCACCACGCAGGAATTGAATCAAGAACCTATCTCGGCGCGCCTTGGCAGCATCCATGTCCCGTGCGGTCCAATCGTAGAACCCATGCCCAGTGGCAGAGCCCAGTTCACCGCTGGCCACCTTTTCATTCAGCAATGCGCAAGCGTGAGGTTGATTGTTCAGGTCCGGCAGTACGTAGTCCTGGATGGCTTTGACCAGATCTAACCCCACTGCATCGGCATGTTCGAAGACTCCCCACACCGGTAATCGCAGGCCAAATCCCGTCTTCACGGCCAGGT
>JBGPHY010000824.1:0-2775 GCA_041484625.1 Terriglobia bacterium
TCGGCCCATCTGATTTCTCGGGACAGGCCGAGTAACAGGGTAGATATGGCTTATCTTTACTATCTGCCGTTCTGCATGGTATTCGTCTCTTGCGACAACCTTCATGAGAAGACTGTGCCGCTGTTTCTCGGTTGTGATCAGGCCTTCGTCCACGGCCGCGACCTCAAGTCAGATCTTGCTCGGCTGGACCAGCACTACTCGAGTTTTCCTCCGGAAGTGCGCGAACGTGGCATTATGGTGTTTGCCCAAGATCCCCCTGAAGACACTGGATTTCTCACGACACGTTTGTGGGACCGGTTCCTGCCGAAGTGGCGCGAGATCGCGAAGGATCGCCGGCCGCGAACCCCCCAAGAGGATGCGCTGGTGCTGGCTCACATGAAACGGATCACTGATGCGCCGCGAGGCGAACCTAGCGCGGCTGGTGGTCTGGGCGAGCCTGACTTCATCACTTTCGAGCGCTCTATCCCCGTCAGGATGGGGAAATGGAGGCTCGTACCGCCTGAAGCTGAGTGAGAAGAAGGAGTAACGGGAATTGGGGACAGGCTACTTTCTATCCGGTGGCGTGTCAATTTCTGATCGGTTGGCACCGAACGGGAGCCCTGTCCCCGTGGAGGGACGGCAAAAGCGGTTATGGCGTCGCGTCCTTGACCGTGTCGGCCGTCTTCTCCGCGGCTTTTTCGAGTTTGTTCTCGACCTGATGGGCCTTGTCCAGCGGCGTCTTGATGCTGTCCACGATCGCCTGCCCCGCCGCGTCCGTCGCCGGATTGCCCGAGGCCGCAGGCGCTTTCGGCACCCCGTTTTTCGGCGCCTCCTGCCCACACCCGACGACCCCCACCAGCGCCACCGCAACAAGGAGCGAGAGGCAGAATCCGCGTGTCTTCATTGCGATCACCTCAAAGAAAGTAGCCTGGCCCGGTTTCTCCTTCTATTTATTCTCTTCGTAGAGCATGCTATATATCAACAAGGAGAGCAATTATGGATGCAAAGATTGGCGATTGGTACTCGGGTGCGTGATGCCCGCGCTGTGATTGGCCATGCCCTATGTTTGAGGATAAGAGTCGAGGCACCATTACGCCAACCATCCGCTCCAGCGTTCCATTTGAAGCCAAAATCAACACGACATGTGGTCACTGCCAGCTCGAGTTTTCGACCGCTCCAGAGCACCTTTCGCAGTTTGAGCTGCAACTCCCCGAAGCCACTCCACCGTAATCAGTAGTATCTGGAGTTCTGATGCTTTCAGCCCAATAAAAATGCAAAAACTCGCAGCGTCGCGCACGCCCGATTCCGCCCCGTAGCCCAAACTATTCCGCGAAACCTGAGCCCGCCCCCACCCCACTGATGCTCTTTGTCTGCGCACAGATGCCAAGAACACACTCCCGACCCCTTTATTATTCCCTCGGGTAGATATGACGAAGGTCTTTTAAAGCCAAGTTTCAATCGCAATCGATTACCGTACGCGTGCGCTTTTCGTTGTAAATGTGAATGACTCTGCCGTCGTAGCTCGCAGCATTCCCATCCATGCTGCCGCCGTGGAATGTGATCAATGACTGCGCAGGATCAAAAGTATAAGTGCCGTTCTTCCCTTCGGCGTCTATATACCTTCCCCCTGCCTTGATGGTGAACCCTGGGACTATCTGTAGAGTGGAGTCGATAGAAAAGACACAGTCGTAGCTCTTTGCGGTGACCGCGCCGTGAGCATTGTCCTTCCCTGCTGGCTTATTGCCAGTGCCGGCTGCTGTGGCCGGGGTGCCGGGACCGGAAGGAGCAGGCGACCCCGTGAGGCTTGCGAGCGGAATGCTGGATACGCCCGCGGAAGGGTTCGGCTTGCATTGGCGGCCATCACTCATCGTGACCGTCATCCGGCCTTCGACCTGCCATCCTCCGAATGCATCGCGGCGAAGGTCAAAGGGCTCTTTATCCATGTGGCCCACGCAGGTCTCCCCATAGTATTGGTTCGCCGGATGGCCCGATCCGTAGTCCCGAATGGTAACGGAAACCTGAAATGGATATTTGCCGGCATTCGGCGTTCCTGCTCGAACCTCCTGGAACAGAACATTTCGCTCTGTGAATCCGCTCGGACGAAGCTTTTGCAGGTTCCGGTCGAGCTCCTGTTTCAAGGTATCCGCGCTGGGAGCGTCGGCGGACATGGCCAGAGCACTGGAACAGGCAATGGCGATCAGAGATAACGAAATCATAAATCCGAATCGACTCACATTCTTGTTCACAGATGGTTCCTCCTTATTGGAATAATGAAGAGACAGCGGGCAGTCGCGCAGCTGGCTGCGGCTTGTCTCATCTCGACCCCCGTTCCACCCTTCAAGTACGATGTCAGAATCGATACAGGCTACGTTGTGGCAATGAGAGTGTCAATCTGTAGGAATAGCGTCACGGGCGCCGGATTCCGCTCGGCAGCGCCAAAACCCGTCTCGCTAGGCCTTTATATACATCTGTTTTCCGTCGTTCAGCCGCAACCATCCCTTCACAACGCGATAAATGATCCATGTACCGTCTACCATTAGAATGAACATGCCAACGAACCAGCCAATTATGGTAATAATAAAAAGAAAGCAGGTACAGCCCACAGAAGACCGAACCAAAACGTCCGGATCTGCCAACGGAAGTGCGACTCGAGCCAAGTTCCCTGGACATCTTCTTTCTTTACATAGTTCACTATAATTGCCACGACCCACGTTATGCCAAACAGAAATCCGACTGCTTGCAGGGCATACACAATCGCCGTCAGGTTCTTCGCGGCCTGCAATGGTTCTTCGGACA
>JBGPHY010000825.1:0-2775 GCA_041484625.1 Terriglobia bacterium
CAGCAGCTTGACCTCCACCGACTCCCGCACCTTCTCCCACTCCAGTTTCAAGAACTGCTGTTCAAACCGACTCAGTTTCCCCCGCGGCGTTCCCACCAGGTAGGAAATCGGGGTCTCTGACTTCCGCATGGCTTCCAAGATCGCTTCGGTCGGAATCCCCCGGTCCATCACCCAGATGCGGTGAGCCTTTCCGTATTGTTGTTCGATCTTCTGCAGAAACTCCGTGAGCGTTGTTTTGTCGCTGGTATCCCCGGACATCACTTCATATGCCAGCGGGAATCCTTCTGGTGTGACCACCAGGGCAATCACCACCTGCACACAGTCACTGCGATGATCCCGGCTGTATCCAAATTGCCGCAACCCTTCCTGCGGCGGATCGCATTCGAAATAGGTGCTGGTCAGATCGTAGAGCAATACTTCGAATCCGGCCTGAAACAAGTCCTCCCACCGCTCCCGCAGATGAGAAAACATTGCCTCTTGATGCGTCAGCAATTTGTCCAGACAACGATAGAGCTTGTCCTTCTGGACCAGCCCGAAGTCTTCCCCCAGCAGCTCTCCCATGGCGCTCTGCTCATACCACTGCCGATGCAATCGCCATTCGCTGCCGGGCGCCAGCAACCGATAGCAGGTCATTGTCTTCAAAACATTCAGCCAACGTGTCCCTTCCCGGCTGGGAGGAAGCTTCTCCTGCCAATACTCGTCCAGCTTTCGCTGTTGCCAGAGCAAGCAGGCCAACCAACAACCGCCCCACTGCCGGGGCTTCTCCAGCTTTAATTCCTTCACCCGCAGTTGAATCACTTCCAGGGCCGTCTCCGGAATGGGACGTTCCTCGGCAAATAACGCCACTGGGCGAGGATGCTCCTGTCCGTCTTCGAAGACTTCGATCGTACGACACCAGGACTCTTTCTGACTGTCGTTGATCTCGCCCAGATAGAGAACTGGTCGTTGCACCACCCGGCCTCCCGCGGTGCGGCGGTTCTCTACTATGTTCCAATAGTAATGTTCCTTCCCATCTTTGATCCGGCAGTTCGCTCGCAGAAACATGGACCCATTGTCTACATTATCTGCTCCGAATCAAGGGGGTAGGTCTACACTACAAGCACTTTTTCCTAATTTTGGCAAAACCCCTGTTGATGCCATGGGACTTATCCTACAAAAAAAGTCCTCAACCCTCATTTTTGCTGCTCAGTTGCGAAAGGCGGGCTAGAATAGGCTTTGTCATCGGTCCAGTTTCCCTTTACCCTTTCGCCTTTTCCTGTTTGTTGTCCACACAGAAGGGGGCGGCCATGAACGTGGTTCGTCCCAGGGTGGTTCGTTTCGGGGTCTTTCAGGCCAACCTGCGATTGTTTGGGTGATCAATGCCCACGGCGATCTTCGCTGTGCCAGGAGGCATCATGATCGGCAAAACCATTTCCCATTATCGGATTATCGAGAAGCTGGGTGGCGGTGGCATGGGTGTCGTGTACAAGGCGGAAGACACCAAGCTGCACCGCCAGGTGGCCCTGAAGTTCCTGCCCGAAGAGTTGTCCAAAGATCCCCACGCCCTGGAGCGATTCGAGCGGGAGGCCCATGCCGCCTCGGCTCTCAACCATCCTAATATCTGCACGATTCACGACATCGACGAAGCAGAAGGCCAACATTTCATTGCCATGGAGCTTCTGGAGGGACAGACGCTCAAGCACCGGATTGAAGGGAAACCGCTTAAGCTGGAACTGCTCCTAGACCTGGCCATCCAGATCGCTGGTGCCCTGGAGGCAGCGCACGCCAAAGGGATCGTGCATCGGGACATCAAGCCCGCCAACATCTTCATCACAGAGCACGTTCAGGCCAAGATCTTAGACTTCGGGTTGGCCAAGTTGACCCGCGCACCCCGACATGCGCCGGAGGCAGTGAGCGCCTCAACGGTGCCGACCGTCACTGAGGAGGACCTGACCAGCCCGGGAGTGGTGGTGGGAACGGTGGCCTACATGTCCCCGGAGCAAGCGATGGGAATGGATCTGGATGCACGGACAGATCTCTTCTCGTTCGGGGTGGTCCTTTACCAGATGGCCACGGGGACACTCCCATTCAAAGGACACATCTTGGCCGTGATCTTCAATGCCATTCTCAACCAGGTACCAACCGCACCGGTGCGTCTGAATCCGGAAATGCCGGACGAGTTGGGGCGCATCATTGACAAGACGCTGGAGAAGAACCGGGAAGTACGGTACCAGTCAGCGAAGGACATCCTGGTTGATTTGAAGCGGTTGAAGCGCGACACCGATACCAACAAGCTGGCTGGCGGAGTACCAAAGCAAAAACCACGCCGGTCTTTGTTGTGGGGAACCGCACTCTTGTTGATTGCAGTTACTGCCGCCGCTGGATTCTGGTTTCTTAAGTTGAGAAAGGCGGAGGGCCTCTCCAGTCCGCCCGCGCTGAGAAGAATCACCTGGGACACCGGGTTGGCCACCGACCCGGCGCTGTCGCCCGATGGGAAACTGCTGGCCTATGCCTCGGACCGCAGTGGAGAAGGAAACCTGGATATCTGGGTACAACAACTCGCCGGGGGCGAAGCTCGGGGCGAACCGCTTCGTCTTACCCGCGACCCGGCCGATGACTCTGAACCCGCCTTTTCGCCGGATGGCAGCTCGATCGCGTTTAGTTCTGTGCGGAATGGAGGCGGAATTTATCTGATCCCTTCGACGGGTAGAGCGGAGAGACTATTGGTCAGGCAGGGGCGCCGTCCCCGCTTTTCTCCGGATGGCCGATGGATTACCTACTGTGTCGGAAACGCAG
>JBGPHY010000826.1:0-2773 GCA_041484625.1 Terriglobia bacterium
CAATGAACCCGGCTCCGTCGTATACCCGGAGGTCTTGGCCGATCTGGCCAGAGAGCTAGGCAAGAAGCATTCGCTCAAGGTGTCTGTACTGGATGAGAAAGCGTTGGAGAAGGGCGGCTACCAGGGGTTGATCTCCGTGGGGAAAGGGAGTTCCCACCCTCCGCGCCTGATCACCCTGGAGTACAAAGCACCAAAGAAATCCAAGTGGCGGCTGGCCTTGGTGGGGAAAGGGATCACTTTTGACACCGGCGGGATTTCCCTGAAGCCCGGTGAGAAGATGCTGGAGATGAAAGGCGACATGGCCGGAGCTGCAGCCGTTCTTTACACCATGAAAGCCCTCGCTTTACTCAAGCCGGGCGTAGATGTCATCGGAATCATCCCGTCAGCGGAGAACTTCCCCGATGCGAATTCCCAGCGGCCCGGTGATATCTTTGTGGCCAAGAACGGCAAGTCCGTCCAGGTAGACAACACGGATGCCGAAGGCCGGCTGGTCTTGATTGATGCCTTTGCCCGTGCGGGCGAACTCAAAGCTAGCCATATTGTCGACATCGCCACCCTGACAGGGTCGGTAGTCCGAGCCCTGGGGCAGGGCTACGCCGGAATCATGGGCAACAACCAGACCCTGATCGACGCCGTCGTCAAGAGCGGCTCCAACCATGGAGAGAACTTTTGGCCCCTGCCCCTCCCCGAAGAATATAAAGAGATGCTCAAAACCCCATACGCCGACCTGAACAACATCGGAGGACCGAATGGGGGAGCTATCACCGCAGGGTTGTTCCTGCAGGAGTTCATTCCTGAAAACACTCCCTGGGCTCACCTCGACATCGCCGGGCCTTTCCTGTTTGACAAGCCCTGGAAGTATTACAAGGAAGGAGCCACCGGTTTTGGCTTGAAGACCCTGGTGGACCTGTGCTGGCGGTTTGAGGAGTACTTGCCGGGTTAGCAAAAAGAGAAGAAACCAAAATAGCGGACTGGAGAGAGAAATGAAACTTCTTCCAGTCCGTCATGGGTTCGCCACGTCAGCAAACTGGCCCACAAGTTCCGCTGGCGGTCTTAGCTGCTGATAAATCTAAAATCAACGCTAACGGCCCGACATGACCGCTATCAGAGAGATCTGCTCGAGCGTGGGAAAACGATCTTCGCCATCCGGCTTACGTTCGACCGGTCCGACTTGTTGGATGGTAGCTCTGGTCGGTGGAGGCCCCTGAAAGTACTTGGCATAGATCTTGTTCATCGCCTGGAATTCGGAGAGATCGTCCAGATAAACATTGGCAGCGACGACCCGGCTGAAATCCAGGTCCGCTTCTTCGAGTCCGTCGAGCAAGTTGCGCATCGTCTGGCGCAGTTGGTGTTCCACCGTAGCTGCGAAAATCCCCCCATTGGCACCAGGAATAAAGCCACTCTTGGCCGAGCAGTAGAGCGTGTCTCCGGCAAAGACGCAAGGACTGGCGGTCGGGCTGGGCGCCATGTTTTTCGGACGCACGGCCCGGCGTTGGCTCAGGTCGCGCACCGCCACACCCGTGTATTCAATCTGCGCCCCTTCCGGCAGACTGGAAACTCGAATCGTGGCTCGTGCCGGGGTATTCCCGAATTCGAAACGCTTAGCATAGAGATCGTTCATGCGCTCCATCGGGACTTGGCTCGTCAGGTATGGGTTCACGAAGACCAGGTGGCCCATGTTCAGGCCAGCGGCTTCCAGGACTGCTCTCATGCCCTCCAGTGCCAGTTCAGTCTGCGCCGTGGGCTCCACTGGAATTTTTCCCGTGGAAAGGTCTCGTCCTCGCATAGCGGAGACAAACACTCGATCCTGAGTGAGAATCCCTGGCGAGACTGGTTCGCCGGAATTGTAGCCTGGCAAGGAGATGACCTTTTTGTGGGTAAGATCCTTAATGGCCACAGCATTTATCTCGACGGGAGTTCCGGGTAGTCTGGCAACACCCAGAGTCGCTCGCGCTGGAGGATCTTTTGGGAAATACTCTGCATAGACCCGGTTCATTTCACCAAACTTGTCTATGTCCTCCAAGTAGACATGTGTGTAGACCACGTGTTCCAAAGTGAGCCCGTCGGCTTGCACGACCGCTTTGACATTCTCCAGGGTCTGTCGCACCTGCTCCGTAAAGGTGGAGGGCAGGGTCCCGTTGGGCAGACGAGCGCCTTGTCCTGAGACATAGAGGTACTCCCCCGCCCGGATCCCTGGTGTGTAGGGACCGACGGGCGTTGGTCCTGACGGCGGTACAACCGGATGGATCTCGGCTCCAAACAGGGCAGCAGAGAAGATCGTCGCAGCTAGCAGAGGGGCGTTTCGCATGTCAGGCTCTCCTCTCCACTGGGGGAGTGGGTGTTATTTGTCTGGAGGCACTGTGTCGCGCATGGTTCAGGATTTCGCGAAGCCTCCGGCCAATGATGAGGTCTTCTCCTTCTTCGAGGGTCATGGAGACAATCCTTAATTCATTCCGTTCCTTTTCCTGGCCCTGATCCTTCGGGTCTCCTTCGCGAACCGCCTTGACGAGACTGGGATTGCTGGAGGTCAAGACTTCAATGCGAGGTTCATCTTCTCTCAACTGCTGGTCGCATTGAGCAACCGTCATCCTAAATTTCTTTTCGTTCCAAAGAATCGTCAGGGTGGGGTAACTGTTTCTCTCTTTAGGAATCTTGATTTCAGTGCTGATCCTAGGAACCGTCTCTACCAGTTTCGCAATTCGATCCATCTGTTGCCGCCATTCTCGGTTCAACCCGGCCAAGTCCCTCCGCGACCAGACTTCCACTGCCGCCA
>JBGPHY010000827.1:0-2770 GCA_041484625.1 Terriglobia bacterium
AAAGCTCCTGGGCGGAGGTAGCACACGAATAGAATGTCGTCTTTCAGTTCCAAAAGGGCCCGAAGGAGATGATACGTGTGCCAGCCAACCCCCCCGCGGTTACCCAGAATGGGATTGGCATTAAACCCAATCCGTAAAGGCTCACGACTCAATTTGCCCATCCATTCCCGCTAAAACCGAACTCCGTGCGGTGTGCGGAATGCGCCTGTTCCCAAAGTTTTGCGTATTTTAGCAGAACGTGAGCCGCTGAGAACGCCGAGAAGAGAAACCCAGCCATTCCCTCTCGGTATCCGCCCCGGAACACGTAGACCTTGATGAAGGTCCAAAGAGGATTGATGAGAAGATGAAACCAAGATGCCCCGGGTTTTCCGGCTTTGATTCGTTCCTGGGCTGACAAGGTGCTATACCGGTCAATTTTCATTTCATGGGAGAGGACCGTCGGGTGGGAATGGTGCTCCAAATGACCCTTCAGGTCCTCTATCAGCCCCTCCACCACTAAATGTTCGTGCACGGGAAGGTCGTTGTAGCGGCCGCGGCCGCGCCGGACAAGGCGGAGCTGTGGATCCGGATACTGTCCCGCCCCTCGGATCCACTGCCCATAATAATAGTTCCGTCGAGGAACCCGATAAGCGAGGGCCGGTCCATCTTTGTTCACGACGGCCGTAATCTCCTCGCGCAACTCATTCGAAACGCGCTCATCGGCATCCACGATGAGGATCCAGTCCGCCGTGGCTTGTTCAATCGCGAAGTTTTTCTGGGCGCCGTAGCCCGGCCAGGGCCGCACGAAAACCCGAGGCGTGTAGCGTCTGGCCAGCTCGGCTGTGTGGTCAGTACTTTCGGCATCCACTACGATCAATTCGTCCACCCACTTCAGGGACTCCAGGCAGGCCGCGATGTTCCGCTCCTCGTTCTTTGTGATGGTAATCGAAGCTATTGTCGCTCGGTTTATCTGGTTCATCTTGTTTGTCTGGTTTGTTTGGTTCGTCTCGGTTGTCTGGTTTGTTTAGTTATCCGGATCAACCAAAGAAACGAGAAAAACCAGATCAACCAGACAAACCAGACAAACCGCTCCTTCTCTATCCCCTGAAGCCATGTCTGGCCACCTCCCGATAGAACCGCCAGTTGAGCCACCGACTCCTGCGGGGAGCGCGGCGGACAGCCGCTCCTATGCGCGCCTGCATCACCGAAGGATGGCTTCCGCGGAATTCTTTCAGAATCGGGTAGTCCTCGAACTCAAAGGCGTTCTGGCCATACAATTTGGCTTCCGAAGGGGGCGGGGTGTCTCCATGGTAGACCGCGGTCTGTTCCAGCTTCTTGGCCAGCATTGTCTTGGGATCCTTCACCCACCCATAATGGAAGACGCGGACCCCGGAGGGCGCCAGCCACTCGCGTGGGCCGCTCTGCAGATATTGTCCGCTGGCCTTGAGCTGGAAACCCACTGCGTCACCGCAGGATTCCACCTCGCCGTTATTCCGGATGATGCGCACTGCCTTATGATAAAACCAAGGGTTGGTGGACCAGTAGTCCCCTACGAAGTGCAGGTACCGGAAGACCAAGCCTTTCACTTCCGGAGTGCGGCTGTGAGTCTGCATCGCTTCGACGATCCGAGGCAGATCGTCTTCATGGACCACCTCGTCTGCTTGCAGGTAGAATGCCCAGTCTCCCGTGCAATGTGACAGCGCAATGTTGGTCTGCTGCGAATAAATCAGCCCGTCTTTCCGCAGGCTCTCGTCCCAGACTGATTCCACAATCCGGATCTTGGGATTGCCGATGGAGCGGATCAGGTCGAGCGTCCCGTCGTCGCATCGGCCCACGTTGACGATGAACTCGTCCACGATCGGCAGGATGGACCGGATGGACTCCACAACCGGGTAGTCATAGAGCACGGCGTTCCGAACGAAGCTGAAGCCGCTGACCTTCATGTCTGAACCTGGCTGGCAGGCGACGATAAGTATTCGACCAAAAATTTTCTTAATCCGGCCCGCCATAAAGAGAGATGAAGCCCATATTGGCCCAACAGGGCTGTTGACAGGACAGAATACCTCGGCCGGGGAGCCAGTCGGCCGGATGCGGCTGTCGAGATTGGGAGAACCCGGCATCCACTCTGTGCCTCCTGCAGAATAGCCTGAGCGAATTCGTACCAGGAAGCATCCCCTTCCCCTCCGACATGGATAAGGCCGACAACCTCCCGGCGAACCAATTCGACAATCACCTGCGCTAGGTCCCGCGCATAGGTGGGGCTCCCCCGCTGGTCGTCCACGACACGGATCTCCGGCCGGGTTGCGGCAAGTTGCAGGATCGTCTTGACGAAATTCTTCCCGTGCAAGCCGTACAGCCAGGAGGTTCTGATTATGAGCGTATTAGGGCAGGCCGCTATGGCCTCCCGCTCCCCCCTCAGCTTGGATCGGCCATATGCGTTAAGCGGATTCACGGGATCAGACTCAGTATAGGGTTCGTCCTTCTTTCCATCAAATACATAATCGGTCGAGATGTATACCAGCCGAGCACCGGCCTTGACCGCTCCCTCGGCCACACGACGGGTGCCCTGGGCATTCACCTGAAAGGCGGTATCCGGATCGCGTTCGCACCCGTCCACATCCGTATAGCTCCCGGCATGAATCACCACCTCTGGCCTCTGCGCCGCGATTTTCTCTCCGACGGCCGGGTCCGTCAGCTCAAAGTCCGGCTGATCAGCCAGGATCAAGTCCGCGCCGCTCAGAACTCGCTGCAACTCATAGCCGAGTTGTCCATTGGCGCCGGTCAAAACGAT
>JBGPHY010000828.1:0-2770 GCA_041484625.1 Terriglobia bacterium
AGGAAGTCACTCAAGAAGCCTTTCTCCAACTCTACCACTGTCTTCTGAAAGGTCAGGACATTGAGAATGTTCGCTCCTGGATTTTCCGAGTTGCACACAATTACGCCATCAACCAACGGGCAAGCCGGAAATATCTCGTATCCATGGACCCTGAATCCTGGGACAAACTCTTCCAGCTACGCCAGGACCCCAATCTTGATCCGGAGCAATCGGTTTTGGAACAGGAAAGCCACCAGCAGCTACAAAGAGCATTCAGGATGCTCTCTCCGCTGCAACAGCAGTGCCTGCTCTTCCGTGCTGAGGGATTTCGCTACGAACAGATCGCGGAGATCCTGAACATAGGCCTCTCCAATGTGGCCCAATCGCTGCATCGGAGCATCAAGAAACTCATGAGAGACCGCCATGAATAGCCTTCTTGGTACCGACTGGTCAGCAAGAGACTGCCATCCCACTGAGGACGATTTGCTTTATTATGTCGATGGTGAATTGGCGGCGAAAGAGGCGGCCAAGCTGCGTGCTCATTTGGAAGCCTGTTGGAGTTGCCGTGTGAGAACGGAGGAGATTGAGAAAACAATTGCCTCCTTTGTTCATTTCTTAAACAAGTCTGTCGCCTCGAACATCGGTCCGCCTCCACACGGCTGGCAGGCGCTCGATGCCCGAATGGCTCGATTAGCTGCGGAAGCCGGCGCGCGGCCACTTCTTTTTCAATGGTTCGACTCCCTGAAGAGAGTTTCGTTAGGCTGGCCTCTTCCTCGCAGCTTGGCCCTCGGTGCCCTGGTTATCTTGTTTGTGGTTTCCCTGGTGGTCCGTTTTGATAAAGTGCCCCCCGTTTCGGCCAGCCAACTGATCCAGAAAGTAACCGATGCCAACGACCACCGGCTACTCTCGGTGGTTCAGCCGGTGATCCACCAGAAGCTCAAAGTGCAGCGTAAAGCAACTTCCTATTCGCACGAAGGCGTAGCGACCTGGGAGATCTGGAATGATACCGGCCATAACCGGTTCAAACAACGAGCCGAGGGGCGTGACGAACAAAGGAATCGTGAGTCTGCGATGGCGAGCACTACTCCACACAATCGCCCTTCAATAGGTTCCCTCGAGACAACAACACCTGGATCTCGAGACCCGGCCGTTCTGAAGAAGACGGGTCTTCTGCAACAGCCCCTGCCCGACTCTCCGACTCTGCCGATAGTCCTAGAAGAGTTAGCTCAGGTCTTCGAGGCAAATCGGATGGACCCGCACAGTCCACTTTCTTCAGTATCTTTTGGGGCCTGGAGGGAATCGATCCAAAGAAAGTCTGAAACTATACAGGAGATCAGCTTGCCAGGCGGCAGCGAGGCCTTAACATTGACGACGGATGCTTCAGGGCCGTTTGCAGTCAACGCCATTATTCAAGGGCAGCTCGTTGTGCGCCATTCAGACTGGCATCCAGTCGAACAGCATCTCAAGATCCAGGGGGAGAAGGGTATCCTGGACTATGCGTTGACCGAGGAGGCCTTCGAAGTGGTCCCTTGGGGTG
Organism: Terriglobia bacterium; assembly: GCA_041484625.1. Taxonomy (GTDB): domain Bacteria; phylum Acidobacteriota; class Terriglobia; order Versatilivoradales; family Versatilivoraceae; genus JBGPHY01. The sequence goes on from JBGPHY010000828.1 coordinate 1,517, forward strand.
GTTTGCCGCCGATGCTTTTCGCCGACCTTACGCCTCAAACTTCTCCGAAGGTGGCTGCCACCGCACCCTCGACTCCACCTATTGTTCCTCCGGCATTGGTTCCAATCCCCTCAGAATTGACGGCGGCGGAGGTGGAAGCTATGTTGGCGCTCCATAGGGTGAAAGCCTGTTTGGGAGGAATGAATACAGTAACTCGATCCAGCATGGGCCGGATCGAAGTGCACGGAGTGGTCGATTCAGCTGAACGCAAGGAAGAGATCCTGGCGGCTCTACAAGGGATCCCTTGGGTCGACGCTAAGATTCTGACTGTAGAAGAAGCAGTCAATTCAACTCCTTTAGCTCTTCCTGATCCGAACGCCAGCCAAAACGAGGCGGAGATTTCGGCTCCCGGCCAACCGGAAACCACAGAGGTTCTGAGGGGCAAGCTGCCGATTCAAGATCTCCTGGAAAAGTATTTCACGGAGACCCGTCAGGCCGTGAGTGCTGGACCGAATAAGTCAGCTGGTGCGGCTCAACAGATCACAGAACTCTCAAACAGGGCGGTTTCACTTTCGGAAGCTGCCCTCGAAGAGGCTTGGGCCTTGCGCCGCTTGGCTGAATGGAGTTCCTCGCTGAAAGCCGACGAACTGCGCCCCTCTGCCCGATACGTCCTGGAAGTCATGATACGCGATCATATTACCGAATTGTGGACGAAGATTAACAACTTTCGTCAGTTGCTGGAACCTGTACTTTCCTCAATTCTGCCCAGCGGGCCGGGCACTGTTGTGGCGATGAAGGACATGCCAGCGCCCAGTTCTTCTGTTGCTGAGAATACAAGCTGGACTTCGGATTCCCTCCGGCTCTTTGCCAAGGTCGAGCGTATCGTCCATCTATCACTGTCCTTGTTTGCTGACTCCAGCTTTCAGCCCGAGCAACGGGAAGCGGCAATGCGAGAGCTGCAAATGGCATTTGGCCAATGGGAATCGGAGTTTCAAACTTTAGAAGCACGTGTCGACAAAACCTTCCAGGGGAAACCAGATTCGCTGACGTTGAAAGGTCTGGCGGACTGACCTTTCTTCCCGGATACAAATAGTCTGTAGGGACGGTCTATTGAACAGCTATCGATCACTCACACCTAAACTCATCCTGAATTCCGAAATTGCACCTTGAATTGACCTGGGGGGGCCCGACTGAGTCTCGCCTCACCTGGAAACGAGGACGGCACTGAAGGGAACAATTGCAATTTCTTGGTGCGGCGAGCCCTTAGCGTCAAAA
>JBGPHY010000829.1:0-2768 GCA_041484625.1 Terriglobia bacterium
GATCTACCTAAATGGAGTACCGGTTCCTTTTGCTCCCAACGCTACAGTGGACATGACCTTCTTTGCGGAAGGGTCCACCCGGCAAATTGAAAACCCGGCGGGAAGCGGTATCTTCGTCACGATGGAGCCCGACTGGATTGATCCTGCGAATGCCGTCAACGTCGGCGGCTCCCTGAAGTGGCCGCTGATTGGCGGATACCTCAGAGTCGAAAGAAGGCGCAGCGATGGTACTTGGGATGCGGTGACCCGTGAGATGCTTGAGCTGGGTTTCGCCAGAGGTTTGAGCTCCCCTTCGGCTGGCGTTCCCAACACGGTCCATCCCAACGCCATTCTCATCCTCCAGATGCAGGCCGACCGCGACCACAATAACGCCTTCAATGGCCCCTTTGAGAGTGCCGCCATCACAGGCCCGGGAACGCAAAACAACTGGTTTCCCAGCAACTTATATGACAGCCGGGAAGGTGAGGTTCGGGATGGGACTTCGCCCGGTTCCTCGAACACCACGTGTGCGATCGGTGGGGTCATGAACCTCATTGAAATGGATGTGGGGAACCTGAAAAGATGGCTCGAGGGAGCTATAGGTACCACGGGTGGTAGTACAGACAACGCTACCCAAAATGGCTATGTAGTCTATTTCTCTGACCGGCGGGGTATGCAATTTAACGGGACCAGGCTGAAGGACGGCAGCTACGGATTTGAAGACATCATCAATCCTACGATGGTTGACGACACACCGAACAGAGCAATGGATCCTGCAGAAGACGTTAACCAAAATGGCGCTCTGGATACATACGGAATTGCCACACTGGGAGATGGGTTCATCAAGGCAGCACAGGGGAGCAACAATGCCAATGACAATGTAATAACACGGGTGGCCACGGAAATTGCTCGAAAGAACCGAGTTACAGGACCCCGGCATGCCCTGAAACTGGTCAATGGCGGACTAGGCAATGTGCCGGTCCGCGCTGCGGATACGGGCGGCTTTACTCTGGGCAGCGAGAACCCAGTCTACGTATTCGGTAACTTCAACGCCAATGATTCTAATTTCACTGGCTCCCATTCTTCTGCTTCAATTGTGGCCGATGCCGTTACCGTGCTCTCCAACAACTGGAGCGATCTGAAGAGCTTCCTCAATCCCATTACGCCCAACCAACGGGACGCCACTACCACCTACTATCGCATGGCCGTGGCGGCGGGGAAAAACCGGTCATTCCCACTGCCTGCGTGGGCGCCAGCAGATGATGTCGGGACCGACGGCGGAACCCACAATTTCCTGCGTTACGTGGAACGATGGCATGATATCTACTATAGTGGATCTTTGGTAAGCCTTTTCAATGCCGAATATGCCGTGGGTGTCTACAAGTGTTGTACTGTGGTTTACGGCGCACCCACCCGCCATTACTCCTTTGACGCTGACTTCTTAGACCCCAATAAGCTCCCACCGGGCACACCGCGGTTTGAAGAGATGGTGAATCTAGGTTATCGCCAGATTCTCTCTCCCGAGTGATCTCCGAACATTTGACACCCTGCGCCAGCACACGCTGGCGCAGTTCTTTTCATGAAGTGTTTCCATCCTCTTTCTCCCGCCCTTCGGTTCAAGCGCGTAATGATGTGGGGTTCCAGCTTGGGACGGTTGGGGTTTTCCTTTGCTCCCCTCCCAGGAGTTGGGGTAGACTTTCGTTGTTGATTAGACATACCCAGTCCTGATCGTATCAGGGGTCTCTGGTCCCTCATCTCACAAGGTAAGAGCTCATTGTGAACACAATCCTCGTAGTGGGAGGAGCCGGATACGTCGGTTCCCATGCTGTGCGGCAATTGGTTCGAGAGAACATTCCAGTGCTCGTTATGGATAACCTCGTTTATGGGCATCGGGAGTTGGTTCGGGGAGTTGATCTCATCGAAGGGGATCTGCAGGACCTGGCGTTGTTGGAAAGGATCTTCTCTGAACACTCGATTGAGGCGGTTATGCACTTTGCTGCCTATTGTTATGTTGGAGAATCGGTGACGGATCCGGCCAAGTACTATCAAAACAATGTCGCTTCGACTCTGAACCTGCTCAAGGCCATGCTGAAGTACCGGGTCAGGAAGTTTATTTTCTCCTCGACTTGCGCCACTTATGGAGTTCCACAGAAGTTGCCGTTGACCGAAGACCATCCTCAAACTCCCATTAATCCCTACGGGGCCACTAAGCTGATGGTGGAGCGGATGTTAAGCGATTTCGACTCTGCTTATGGGTTGAAGTCCATACCGTTCCGTTACTTCAATGCCGCAGGAGCTGATCCGGAAGCGGACATTGGCGAGTGGCATGAACCGGAAACCCACCTCATTCCCTTGGTTCTGGATGCTGCAGCAGGAATAAGAAATTCAGTTCAAGTCTACGGAACTGATTACCCCACGCCGGACGGGACCTGTATCCGCGACTATATCCATGTTACTGACATTGCCCAGGCACATATCCTTGGACTCAAGCATTTACTGGCCGGGAAATCCAGCGAGGCTTTCAACCTCGGGAATGGCAACGGCTTTTCTGTCCGCGAAGTAATTCGCGCCGTAGAGAAAGTGACTGGCCGGAAACCCAAAGTGATCGAATCAGAAAGACGGGCAGGCGATCCTGCCGTCCTGGTGGGGAGTTCAGATAGAGCGCGGCAGGTGCTGGGATGGCAAACGCGTTTTCCCCGGCTTGAATCAATCGTTGACACCGCATGGAAATGGCATCAACGGTTGAACCGGATACTGTCTCAATGAGAGAAGTAGATCGGCGATCCAAA
>JBGPHY010000830.1:0-2759 GCA_041484625.1 Terriglobia bacterium
CATGATTCACGGCGCTCTTCCGTACATGGCCGACGGCTTCCCCAGGTCCTGGCCGAAAACCATCGATTCGGTGGCCCGGCTCGACTTCGACAAGATCTGCCCCGGCCACGGGCCGGTGCACCAAAACCGGCAGCTCATGACCAGCATGCGCAATTACATTGAAGAACTGACGGAAAAGGTTGAAGCGGGCAAAAAGGCCGGCAAGTCAATTGCTGATCTTGAGAAGACGATCACCGTGGCATCGCTCAAGTCGATGCAATCCAATGGCTACAGTCAATTTTTGAGTGATACCGCGTTCAAGCATTCTCCCCACTTTGGCCCTGCCAGAACGTTGCAGAGCGGTGTGAACGCGAATATCGCCGATGTCTATAACAACCTGGAGAAGATATAGGACTGGCACTCACATGGAACCATGTTGGCAAAACACTGTGGAAGTAATTCGACGAAAAACATAAAGGGAGGTTTTATGAAGCAACATCCTTGTTCCGTTCTCCTTGTTTGTGGAGTTCTCTGCGCCTTCATGGCTTGTTCAACTCCATCGAAGCAGTTCCCAAACAAGACAATGTCCGGAGGACAGATCACTGGTTTGCATGAGATTCAGGAGGGTTTCGTCGACACTCATGGAGCTCTGATTTATTACAAGTCGATCGGCCACGGCACGCCCCTGTTGATCCTGCATGGCGGTCCCGGCGCTTCGCATGAATATTTCCTGCCCTACCTGCTGCCGCTGGCGCGCCAGAATCGGCTAGTCTTCATCGATGAACGTGGTTCCGGGAAGTCCGAGAAGCTTGAAGATGCCAAGGCTTATACGGTGGAGAACATGGTCGAAGATGCGGAAGGTGTCCGGCAGGCCTTGCAGCTGGGCAAAATTGCTCTGTTGGGTCATTCCTGCGGAGGTGTTCTGGCACAAGCCTATGCGTTCAAGTACTCTCAAAATCTGACGCATCTCATCCTGTCCAGCACGTTCCACAGCACCGTCAAGATGAACGAGGTGTTCCGTCGCATGTTGGCGGAGATGACTCCTGATCTGCGCCAGCGGATTGAAAATATGGAAAAAGCCGGCCTCTTTGGCCACGGCAAGGAATACCAGAAGAGCCGCTACATCTCTGATTACATGATCGCAGCCTGGGGAGAGGGCTATTTCCCTTATCTCTATCAGAACCGGCCAGATCCGAATTACGATCCGGTCGCCAATGGCAACATGGCCTGGGATGTGTATCTGGAAATGTGGGGGGCTCACGGCGAGTATGTGATCGATGGCAACCTTAAATCGGTGGAGTATGGCGACCGTCTTCCCTCGATCAGGGTGCCGACTCTGATCACTGTTGGCGACCACGACGAATGTGCGCCCTCGCTCTCGGAGGATATGAATAAGGCGATCGCCGGATCCCAGCTGGTGGTGCTACCCAAGAGCGGACATATGACATTCGTCGATCAGCCCAACCTGTTCAATCGAGTAGTTGACGAATTTCTGCACCACCCATGAAATCCATTCTCTCGATCATCCTCGTCATTTGCCTCTTTGGGACAACCTTTGTCATGGCGGCTGAGACTGCTGGCTCCGCACAACTCACCACGGAACAGAAGTTGTGGGTATCAAGGGCCCGGCGACATGAAAAGGCCGGGTGGGTCTACCTGCACATCGAAGGCCAACCGCGAGAGCGTGGCTTTCAGTATGGGTATCTGATGGCCAAGGAAATCGCGGAGGCACTGCGTGTACGTCGAGTCCTTTGGGAGTATCAGACCGCGACTGAATGGACGTGGCTTGTCACAAAGTCCAAGACCATGATCACTCCCAAGGTGGATGCAGAGAACCTGGCCGAGATGGATGGGATGGTGGAAGGACTCAAGGCGGCTGGGATCTCAACATTCAGGGACGAGATGGTAACCTACAATGCCTTTTGGGATCTTTGGTGGTACTGGTGGCCCTTGATGAAGGAGAAGATCGGGGCAGGTTCGCCGAATCCACACAAACAGTCGTGCAGCGCCTTCATCGCCACCGGCAGCATGACTGCCGATCGTAATATTGTTCTCGCGCATACTACCTGGCTCGACTATCCAACCGCCGACTTCAACCTGATCCTGGACATCCAGCCTGCCAAGGGTCATCGAATTGTGATGCAGACCCTGCCGGGCTGGGTTCACAGCGGCACCGATTTCTTCATCACTGATGCCGGGCTCGTTGGCACGGAAACGACCATTGCGGACTTCAAAGGATTTGACGAGAAGGGCGTTTCTGAGTTTGTGTGCTTCCGCCGCGCCACGCAGGACGCTTCTTCTATCGATGAGTGGTGCGCCATCATGAAGCGCGGTAATAACGGCGGGTATGCGAACTCCTGGCTTCTCGGCGATATCAAGACCGGTGAAATCGCCAGGCTGGAGCTGGGCCTGAGATATGTCGGTTTTGAGAAGAAGAAGGATGGCTATTTCACCGGGTCCAACATAGCAGAGGACCTCAAAATCCTTCGTTTCGAGACCTCCTCGAACGAGGTGGAGATCAAAGCTAGTGTGGTCGCCCGACGCGTGCGATGGAAGCAGCTGATGAAGGAGTACACGGGCAGAATCGATGTTGAAAAGGCGAAGTTGTTACTCGCCGACCACTATGACACGTATCTACAGAGAGATAATCCAGACTCACGCACATTGTGCGGGCATGCAGAGAATGAGGCGCAGCCTGGCCCGGCTTGGCCTACATCTTATCTCCCGGCGGGGGCTATTGACGCCAAGGTAATGGATACAACCATGGCAAAACACATGTC
>JBGPHY010000831.1:0-2756 GCA_041484625.1 Terriglobia bacterium
TCATTTGCCCAGGAGCGGTTGTGGTTCCTCGATCAGTTGGAACCGGGAAACCCTGTCTACAATCTCGCCTCTGCCTATCGTATATCCGGCCAGCTTGACGTGGCGACGGTGGAGCGGAGCCTCAACGAGATCGGGCGCCGCCACGAGACCTTGCGAATGATATTTCCATCTGCAGGGGGGAAACCCAATCTAATCATTCGTGAGAGTCTTCCACTGGCCTTGAAGATGGTTGACCTCCGCGCCCTTCGGCATTCTTCTCAAGAGTCTGCGATTCAACATCTGCTCACTGATGAGACCAAAAAACCCTTCGATCTGTCTAGGGGCCCACTGGTTCGCGCTTGTTTGCTTCAGCTGTCGGAAAACGATTACGTCTTTTTGGTGGTTACGCACAAAATCATCTCGGATGACGCGTCGTTGGGGGTTTTCTTTCAAGAACTCCTGTTGACCTATGCCGCCTTTGCCGATGGAAACTGCTCTCCCCTGCCGGAACTGCCCAAGCGATATACGGATTATTCCAAGTGGCAACGCCGGTGCCTCGAGGGGGGATATTTTGAAGGACAACTCGGTTATTGGAAACAACAACTTGCCGACTGCCCTCCGAGTTTACAGTTGGCCACGGATTCTTCTCGCCCATCAAAAAGAACCTATCGAGGTGCAACCTACCGAACCTCCTTATCCCATTCGCTCTCAACGGCCCTGAGGAACATTTCCCAACAACAACAGGTTTCGCTCTTCGTTTTGTTTCTCGCCGCCTTCGGAGTCTTGCTGCATCGTTACACGGAACAGGACGACATCGTGGTGGGAGGGACCGTTCATGGTCGTAACCGACCGGAATTCGAACCATTGATCGGCTGTTTTGAACAGAGCCTTCCATTGCGCACATACATGTCGGGAGACCCGGATTTTACCGAGCTGTTATCGCGAGTACGCCGGACGACCTTGGAGGGTTTCTCTAATCAGGACCTCTCTTTTGAGGAGCTTCTTTAGGAGCTACGACTCGATCGCGATCTGAGCCACGAACCTCTTTTCCAGGTGAGATTTCAGCTGCAAGTCGCCGACAAGATAGCCGTCACCCGGCCAGAGTTGAAACTGGAGGCTTTCGAATTTGATACCGGCATGACCCCATATGACCTGGTCCTGGAAGTGATGGAGCAACCCGAGGGGTTCTGTTGTCACTTCCAATACAACGAGGCCTTGTTCGAAGCAGCAACCATCGCCCGGATGGCAGGACATTTTCAGAAACTGCTCGAAAGCATTGGGGCGAATCGGCTGCAGACTATTTCGTTGTTGCCGATACTGACCGATGGAGAGCGGCAGCAGCTCTTGCACGAGTGGAATGAAATCAAGGTCGAAGACCAGGAGACGGCCTTTTTGCATGAATTGTTCGAAGCCCAGGCGGCGCGAACGCCGGAATCGGTAGCTGTCATTTTTCAAAACGAGTCGTTAACGTACCGCGAATTGGATCATCGCGCGAATCAGCTGGCGCATTATTTGCAGGCTCTTGGAGTCCGACCCGAAATCTCCGTAGGAATCTGCATGGAACGCTCCATGGGTCTGGTCGTGGCCATTCTGGCCATTCTCAAAGCGGGAGGGGCCTGTCTTCCACTGGATCCGGGTCTTCCGAACGATCGACTAAGCTTTATGTTGGGGGCTTCGCGCAGCCCCCTCATTTTAACGGAGGGACGGTTTCTTACAAAACTCTCTGCCTTATGTGTACGCGTTGTTTGTCTGGACGCGATCCAGGAAGTCCTGAGTCGGCAAAAGAAAGAATCCCCGGTTAGCGGTTTGACCGAACAGAATCTGGCGCATGTGTTCTACACCTCCGGCTCGGCTGGTGAGCCCAAGGCTGTGATGTGGCATCAGTCTAAGCAGAGCAAGCACCGGTCCTGGGCGCAAACGACTTTCCGCCTCACCGAAGATGACCGGTACTTGATGAAATCGCCCATTGGTTTTACCCCCCTGTCTAGCGAGATTTTTCGACCACTGCTCGCAGGGGCCAGGATCATCATCGCTCCGCCGGGGGTGGACCAGGACAGTGCTGTACTGGTCAAACTCATGGCAGAGCAGAAGATCACTATCCTCAATTTTGTTCCATCGATGCTCCGGGTTATTCTCGAAGAACCGAATTTGGAGAGGTGCGACTCTCTGCGCCAAGTCATATGTTTCGGCGAGGTTCTCCCTGTTGAGCTGGAAAAACGTTTTTTTGAGAGATTGTCTGCGGAACTCAGCATTGTCTATGGCACTACAGAGGCCCCGGGTGCGACTTACAGAAAATGCAGGCGTGGACAGCACTATCCTATGGTCAACATCGGACGGCGGCTTCCTACCAGGCAGGTTTATGTCCTGAGCTCCCGTCTGCAGCTCGCACCCATCGGTGTGCCAGGGGAGATCTACAGTGGAGGAGAGGATCTGGTTCGTGGTTATTTGAATCGCCCCGATCTGACCGCGGAAAAGTTTATTCCCAATCCATTCAGTGCCACCCCAGGAGCACGCATCTACCGGACAGGGGATCGGGCACGTTACTTGTCAGACGGCAGCTTGGAATTCCTCGGTAGAATGGATCATCAGGTGAAGATTCGTGGTTTTCGGATCGAGCTTGGAGAGATCGAGTCTGTTCTCGGCCTTCACCCGCAAGTGGGAGAGGCGATTGTGGTGGCCCGCCAGGATGGGTCAGGGGAAAGGCGGCTGGTGGCCTATGTGGTTTTGAAGCAGGGACAAGCGGCCACGGTCAATGAGCTGCGCAATTTTTTAAAGCA
>JBGPHY010000832.1:0-2755 GCA_041484625.1 Terriglobia bacterium
CCCAAGGGTCGGCCCATCGATACCGCCCTGCGGTTAGGTGCAGAGAGGGTCTGGCCGCAAGCTTTCCGGCAGGTGGAAGGCGAAATCGGGGAAACTTCAGCGGCCGCTGAGATCTATGAGTCGGCGGTTTTCGCGGTCTCCGATGTCATGCATCGAAATGGGGGCAGAAGTGGGATTCGGGACCTGGATGCCTACATTTACTGGGCCTTTTCGCGGAAACTCACCAAGCATGCCCTTCAATTGAAAGCATTGGTCTTTTTTGATGCGCATGACCTTGGCTCTCTGCAAGGAATGCTTAGACCTCAGGACCAACCGGATGACATTGAAAAAAAGATCCTCATCACCCAACTGGTCAGCTTCATGGACGCGCGGACCAAATGGATCTTCCTGGCGCGGGTTTGTAGGCAGAGTTGGGCGAGCATTGCAGTGGATCTGGGCACCACCATAAACGGAGCACAAGTCATGTACAACCGCGGAGTCAGGATGGTCCGGGAGCGGATTCAAAAACATGCATCCTGGAAGCGAAAGCATTTCATCGCCACAGGGGGGAAATAATATGCCAACCAAGAAACCTATTAAGCCCCTCTCCAGAAAAGAAGAGAAACCACTCTTGAAGGCAGGGCTCAAGCTTTTTTCTTCGGGATTTCCCAACCCAAACCGAATCGGTTGCCCCGAACCCGCGACGATTCAGACGCTGGCGCTGCGAAGCCTTCAGTTGACTCTGCCGGAGCGGGAAAGATGGTTTGATCACATGACCATCTGCTCTCCATGCTTTAACCTCTATCACGGTCTCGTTCGAAAGAAGCAATTCCGAGGTCGTCTCACGAAGCTGGCTCTCGGTGTAGCGGTGTTGCTGGGTGGAGGCATGGCCACATGGTGGGGGATCAGTCATTTCCACTCTCAGCAGGGCGCACGCTCGGAAAGCCCACAAGCGTCACATCCGATTCCTCCGCCGGAGAAGGGAGTCTCCGCCCCTGCCAAACCCGTTGAAATGCTGGCCTATACCCCGATGGTCCTGGATCTTAGAAGCCAGGCCATCACTCGGGGCAGCGGTAGGAGGCATGGGAAGACGACAATTCCTTCAGTCCCAAGACAGCGCCTGGAACTCTCGATTTACTTGCCGGTTGGGAGTGAAGAAGGGAAATACCAGATTCGGCTACTCGGTGAGACCTCCGCAGTTTTGATAGAGACAAAGGGGAGCGCCCGGCTGGAGAATCGCAGGACAATCCTCAGGTTGCAAATGGACTTTACTCAGGTGCCAGCCGGGATACACAGTCTCGGGATTCGGCAGGAGGAATGGAACTGGGCTTTCTATCCAATCCTGGTACAGTAGCTGCAAGCGTTCTGGAAAATCTTAAAGGAGTATAGAGGGGAATAAGGAGCACTCAGAGCTTCCGTACCATTTAATGTCGTCGGCATCTGCATTAACCCGGCTAATTGAGATGCATCAAGCTCAGGGAGTGCGGTCCATATTCAAGCTCTGACGCCAGCAACCTGGCCTCCGGCTCGAATCGCGCCAGCCGCTCTGGATCTCTGGCGAAGGCGTCCGGCAGCACCTTGATCGCCACCTGCCGCTCCAGTTCGGGTCTTCGGCGCGGACCACTACGCCCTCTGCTGACTTCTGCCGCCCGCTCACCCTGGATTACTCCAGAATCAGTCTCTCATCGAGACGAGCCGCAGACCTCCCGAGGTAAGCCTAACCGCTTTCAGCGCACAACCGCCGGATTTACCCACCGGTGCCCTGGATTGATTGGGAGTTCGTTATACCGTGCAAACTCGTCCAACACCGTATGCCTCGATCCGGTTCTTGTTCATCCCCTCGCGCCTTTGCTTCCACGCTTCTTTCAAATGTCTCCTCACGGATTCGCCCTTGCGCTTCGCTATCACTTCACCTCCATCAGGTTGTGAAAGGGACTTTCACCCTCGAGCTGTTAGACATGCTCGGCACACACGACTCCGGTTCAGCCGCTCGCGCTTTTTGCGAGTCGGCTGGAACCGGCGGGGTTAGGCATGGATTGAGTTTCTGGTGCTACCTGTCAGAAAGCATCGGCATAAAGAGATACGTTCCTACAGCCACAGCACACAACGAGAAGACCAATACCAAGGAACGAATCCAATGCGTCATTCGCCGATCGGTGAAAACACGAATAACGGCTGCGACGGGTATGGCTAGACTGATGATATAACACTCTCCAAAGTTCGAGAGACTCTTGCCACTGCTATTGGCAATCATCAGACTCACCCAAACTATGAATGGAATTGTTACCGCAATGGTGAAGTCAAACACTTCGGTCAAATCCCAACTTACCCGTTTGCGACCTAGATAGACAATGGGACAGGTAAGGACTCCTGCCGTGACTGCGTGCGAGAACCAAAGATAGAAGATCATTCCCGGCATGTCTTGAAGCTCAAGTGTGCCTAACGCTCGTGCTCAGGGGCTGTTTTGGAGCGCAGCGGAAAAGCAGTCCCTTGCAGCGCGTTGTTAGATGACTCAATTGCCTCATTCAAGATATGTTCCGCGATGCCCATAACGTTATTGACTACTGGGAATTCTTTGGCTTCCTTGGAAATGCCCCAACCGTAAGTGACCCCAAGAAAGTTTGCGCGCGCTTCCTTCGCGGCCATCCAGTCCGCAGGTTGATCACCGATGTATATGATTTCGCTGATGTCGACCTTGAACCTTTTTGCCGCTGAAAGGAGCGCATCAGCCTTCGAATCGCTAATAGTGTCGTCTTTGGTGAAGATGCATTCCGGG
>JBGPHY010000833.1:0-2747 GCA_041484625.1 Terriglobia bacterium
CTAAATACGAGACATCCATCGGTCCAAGGTGACGCAACCACTCGGAGCCTGGGAGATTTGGCGCGGTCGCGGAGAAACCAAAAATTCTGGAATCCTGGCCACCTTGGAGAGTGAATTCCATCCCCCAGCGCGACGACTCCGAGCCGGTCTTACGTAGGTATGCGCCCGCCATGTTCAGAATCGGCTCGTCGACTTTGTAGGCCGTGCCGCGGCTGCGAAACAAATGATTTGAGGGATGGTTGAAATCCAGGAGATATGCCGCGTCGAGAAATCCGCCGTATTGCCACTCAGGGCTCGCTGGCTGCGTGGCCGCTTGGTCGGATGGCACATTCTGACAAGCCGCCCGATCATCCTCGGACTTCTGATCAGCCGCTAACGCGGTCTGCCCCTGAGTAGCTTGAAGAGCATAAGCGTTCGATGAGAATGCCGTGGTACCGCCCAATTCCTTAGTCTGCCCTTGAGACACTTTCGGGTCTCCTTGAGATACCGGAGGTGCGTCTTGCGCTTGCGCGTATGTGACGCAGGACCACACGGCTATCACTGCAAGTAATCCGGATCTGAATTTCCCCATTACCATGACTTCATTCGGCCGTGTGTCTTTTGGAAGAAGAATGCTTTCGCGCCGACTGTATTGAATCCATCCTGACCACGCGACCAGTCTGCGGCTTCCCGGTGTTCGGATTGGAACTGTGCTGACGGCTGCTGGTCGTGCGTTTGCCTTCACGCAAAAACTGGACAAACGCATACAACATGAACACAAGACCGAGACTCACGAGAATCGCAAAAAGCCACATCGTCTATCGATACTGTTCGCCGAACCTGCCATTACGTCGCTTCCACTGGGGGCCTCTGGCTAGGAATCAGCGAATATGAGAACAGTGGCATTCGCGTGCTAAAAAAGTCGCGAAGAATTCGTAAGGATTTCATAAGGCGCATCCCTCCCTGCCGCCAACAATTTTTATTGCGTTTTTCCTTTCTTTAGGCCTCTTAGTATATTGAGGGGAGCTGTTGCCCGAATTCTCCTCGTTGGCTTGGTGAAGCCGTCCCACTTCGGTCAGCCACCCTGCCTAGTTGTGCCTTGAGCGGATCAAGGCACAATCAACAGGACAGCGGTGCACCGCGAATTCGCGCAGGCGGAACCGCGACGGAGGATCGAGCTCAGTACCTATCTGGTAAATGGCAGCCGGTCCGAGAACGAGGGTTCAGATAGTGCGGGGGGAAGCGGGCTTCACCGAGCTACTTCACCGGCAGAGGGATTTCGCTTCACCCTTGCTCTGAAGCGAAGCTAGCGGAACCAAATGGGATAAGTCTCGAATACCAAGCCGGGAAGAACGCGGCCAAATTCGGATGAGGCGGGAGCGACCCCACTTTTTTGCGGTCAATCTGCCCAAAAGTTTTTTGGATCGCTCCCGCCCTCGCAGGCACTTCGCGTGGCATCTGTGCAGTCGATATTCGGTCCCGGGCTCTGTCCAAGCAGCGATTGCTTACGATAACAGTCGGAAGTGGCAATACGGCGGCTACCGACACAAGCTATTCCGGACCCTGGGGTGGTGATTGCGAAAAGGTTCCAAACTCAAAGTAAAGAATTGGCGGGTCGACCTCACAAGAGAGCAGTTACAAAACTTGCGGTAGTTTCGGCCATGTGGCCCTCACGGTTTACGAAGGGGTTCTGGGAAGGCTGGACCGAATAGCCTGCTATTTGGACGTATGACGCGGTAGCTGGACAAGCGCCCCCTAGCTTCCCAGAAGTTCGAATCTGAGAAGTGAAAGTGACCAGCTGTGCCCCCGGCTCGGTTCCAATCGGATTACAGCGTACTCGGCAGTTGAGCTGTTTGAAAATCACATGTATATCGAACCCTGAAAAGCCTTCTGTCTCGACCCGAAATATCAATCACTTCCAAGCCGCCCCGCTTTAGGGTTTTCTGAACGTCACGTGACCGGCTGGGATCTATAAACAGCAGTGCGTTACCGAGGACCTATAGTAGCCAGGCGTATCTCACACTTCCCACAACGGGACTTCTGGCTCGGGATAACTTCCGGCTTGCCCGTCACTCGGGAACAATGGCCAAGGTGCGAGAATGGCCACATCGCCGCTTGACCAACTTGAATGCAGTGGAAGTGGGCTGAATGGTTCATGCGAGCGACCTGTACAATTAAATGAGTAACTGCATCAACCGCTATTGGCTTAGCCACGGGTCGCCACGCCATCTTTGGAACACCCGAGGAGGGTTTGAGTCTTACTGTGGTTTGGTGTCGGTGCCGGGTTGGGTCCCAGGCTTAGGAGGGCTATCCAACTGAAACACGACATCAATGACCGTTTCCACTTGGACCGGCTGCCCATTGAGCAGTGTCTGTTGGTACCGCCACTGCCGAACAGCGTCCATCGCAGATTGAACGAGCAGCGGGTGGCCCGAAACGAGTTCGACTTGTTCGATCGTGCCTTCCGCGGAGATTATGACTCGAAGCCGGACCGTGCCGGAGATTCTCGCCTGCCTGGCCACCGGCGGGTATTGGGGAGGGACTTGGTGCACGAGCTTGGCAGCCGCTACGTTGCCACCGACCTTGATTCGTTTCTGATTTGCACCTGGAGGAGGCGGTGGCGGGGGTGGAATGTCTGGGTGATATTCTCGCGCTGCACGAGGACCGAGTTGTGTCGCTTTTGCATAGAGGTCGTCAGCCATTTTTGTGTAGAAGCCATCTCATAAATGCCTCAGGAGGATGATGGCGCAGGCTAGCTGAAGCATGCC
>JBGPHY010000834.1:0-2743 GCA_041484625.1 Terriglobia bacterium
ATCACGGCTACGCCCATCCAGAACGCAATGACAAGCGCGGTCAGGCCTGCTGCGATCCGCCAGCCCGGACGCCGTCGTGGCCCCGCTCGAAGCTGCTCTCCTGGCCGAGCGGCCATCTGCTCCTGCATCTCGATCCGCGCATCGGCAATGTCATGGAGGCGCTCCCTGGGATCTTTCCGGAGGCATCGGTGCAGCAGGTCCTTCACTTTCCAGGACGTGGCAGCCGGCAGGGCCTGCCAGTCCGGCTCACCCTTCAGAATCGCTGCCAGGATTTCCGCAACTGTTTCGCCCTCGAAGGCTTGCCTGCCTGTGAGGCATTCAAAAAGAACACAGCCAAAGGCCCAGACATCCGTGCGTCTGTCGACCGGCTTCCCGGTGGCCTGCTCCGGGCTCATGTAGGCAACCGTCCCGAGAATCACTCCCGGTCGGGTCATCTCTTCGGTCAAGGTGGGGGATTTAGACAGATCAGGAACGGAGCCTTCTTTTTGATAGGCCTTGGCCAAACCGAAGTCCAGGATCTTCACCTTGCCTTCCGGGGTGATCTTCACATTGCCAGGCTTCAGGTCTCGATGGATGATCCCTTTCTCATGGGCAGCTTCCACTCCGTCGGTAATCTGGCGGCAGACTCCCAGAGCTCCCTCAATGGGAAGAGGCCCTTTGCTCAGCCATTCTGCCAGAGTCTCCCCCTCCACCAGTTCCAGAACGAGGAAGCGCTTTCCGTCAGCCTCTTCCAGTCCGTATATGGCGGCAATGTTGGGATGATTGAGAGACGCCAGGAGCTTGGCTTCACGCTCGAAACGCGCCAGTCTCTCCGGATCCCAGGTGAAGGCCTCGGTCAGGACTTTGATGGCCACCTGGCGGTCCAGGGTTCTGTCTTCGGCACGGTAGACGACCCCCATGCCGCCAGCGCCGAGCTTCTCAACGATTCGATAATGACCTAGTGTTTTGCCGATCATGGTAATTCCTCACCAGCGGGTGCTGTTCGGAGCCTGCGCTTTGCCCGCCCGACACTACCGGCCGGAAGGTGTTGCGCGGCGCAAGTTCCTGGACCCGGATCCTACACCTTTTCTGAAAACACTTCTCCGGACTCGAGGAAGACCTCAAACATCCGGAAGCAAACCACCCTGGGACGAACCACGTTCATGGACGCCCCCTTTGTATGGATAAGAAACAGGAAATGTCAAAAGGGGAAAGGGAAACTGGACCGATGACAAAGCCTATTCTAAACGCACTCTAGGTTTTGTGGAAGGATTTTGCTGCAGGAGGCCAAGATTGCTGTTGGGAGCGAGTAAGGGCAGTGCGTTTTGGTCGGGTTACCCGCCTAACTGGACCCCACTCACGCTCAGAATATCATGTCTACAACAAGTTACCCTCAGCGCCGACGCCGCCTCATTTCGCGGCGGTTAGTCCTGAATTGGCACCAATGGAGAAGTCAAATCCCATCTCCTTCAGGGCATTCATCCTCTTCGCTGCCAATTACCCAGCACGCCCCAAATATCCGGTCCTGGCTTGCCAATCGCCTAGTTTGAACCCATCCTCGGTGACGTGATGCCTTGGGGCATTAGCCGGGCCATTTTCTTCAAAGTACGTTGCAGTCTCTGTCATTCCGCGGCTGGCTAGACCCAGGGGCTTACCCCAATCAAAACCAATCGCTTTTAGCTTCTGAATCTGTTCACGCGGCAAGATTTCCTGGCGGTAATTGGTTTTCGTTTTGGCTTGCCACGCCCCCAATCGGTATCCGGCGGCGGTGATATATCTCTGGGGGCAATTGGCGCTTTTACGTGACTTCCGATACTTCAAGGTCATGAAAAAAAAGAAAGCCAAAGACGAATAAGAACCGTCGTGTGGACCTATCCGATGAACTGCATTCAGTGCTGGCTGATCTTAATCGAAAATGAAAGGAGGAGTGGCTTGCCAAGGGGCAGAATGAAATCCCGAAATGGGTCTTTTGCAACCACGAAGGCAATCCTGCAGATATGAACAATGTGAAACACCGTCACTTCCTGAAGGTATTGGATGAGGCCAAGCTGAGGCACATTCGTTTTCATGATTTGAGACATACATTCGCGTCACTGCATATTCAGAACGGAGAGTCTTTGGCTTAGGTCAAAGACCAACTCAGACACTCCAGTATCAAGATGACCGTCGACGTTTACGGGCACTTGGTACCCGGTGCAAACAGGGACGCGGCAAATCGACTTTCCTCAATGAAGGATGTGATCGACGAAAAAGACCCATAATTGCAGGCTCAAAAAAAATTGGGCTGAATCCGCACCCCAGACGCACCCGATGGTCTCGACCTAGATGATGGGCTATTGGTTGTGTCTTGTATGTATTTGAGTCAAAAGTAGAAATATGGTACGCCCGGCAAGATTCGAACTTGCGACCTTTTGATTCGTAGTCAAACGCTCTATCCATCTGAGCTACGGGCGCCCGTGATGGGAAATATACCATCTTCAAAACGTTGGGGACAACCCAAAAAACCGGAAAATAGAAAACCCTGGAGGCCCAGTGCAGTGTGGCTCTCCAGGGTTTATTGGGGCTTGTGACCTTTGTCTGCCTGTAAATCGGAGTCCGTCGCTCTACGCAACCGAGTTATGGGCTCCCATTGGCAGATGGAACCGGGTCAATATCTTTGTCCTCCCTGGCAACTCGAAGCCCTGGCTCTCAACTGCGTGCCATCCGCAATCACCCAACCCATCTTGGGTTCCAGCAACCGGAAGCCAACATAGCGCAAGTTACA
>JBGPHY010000835.1:0-2739 GCA_041484625.1 Terriglobia bacterium
GCTGAGCGATTCAGCCCATGAATAATCCAGGCTACTCAATACCAGGCTACAAACCTTACCACAATTCTACACTCTGCGGTTGACTCCTTCACATAAGAGGCAGATACTACTGGTCTAGCGGTCATCCCTATTTCCCGTTCCCTGACGATTTGACCCTGCGTATGGCTAGAGGCTGGGAAAGCAAGTCCATTGAGGAGCAAATTGAGATGGCCCGGGAGGCAAAGTCATTGGCCGGCGAAGCCACAAATAGGAGTTACGAACCCGAAGGTGAAAAACCTTCCCGTGAGAAAGAATCCCTTCTGCTGGCGAGAACGCGCATCCTGAAGGACCTCCAGACCACAGATAACGAGCGGTATCGCGCGTTTTTGGAGTCGTCCCTTTCGGCCATCGACAAGCAGCTTCAAACGATGAAGTGACCCCTACACCCTTCAGGGAGAATGATACAGGCAATCCTGTTGAACATCCTCCGCCCAGAACCCGTAGGAACCGCAGGCCGTGTTCAAGAAGAGGGTTTCCCTGCTAGAGGTTGTTCCTGCAGGATTTTCTTACCTCGAGGAATGACCCCTGGGAACTGCCGCTAAAAACCTGAGACTCTACTGCTGGAACGTCAATGGCATTCGGGCCATTCAGAAGAAAGGTTTCCTCGATTGGGTGAGCCAAGCCTCTCCGGACGTGCTTTGCCTTCAGGAAACCAAGGCACAACCGGAACAGTTGGACCCTTCGTTGCTGGAAGTAGCTGGCTACCACAGTTACTGGTGCAGTGCGGAGCGCAAGGGTTACAGTGGAGTGGCCACCTTCACAAAACGCAACCCGCTCTCGGTGCAGTGCGGTTTCAGCCGGATCGAATTCGACAGCGAGGGCCGCGTCTTAATTACCGAATTTCCTGAATTCCAACTTTTTAACATTTACTTCCCCAATGGAAAGAGGGACAAAATCCGGCTGGATTACAAGATGGATTTCTATGAAGCAATCCTCGGGTACTGGCAATCCCTGCGCCGAAAGGGAAAGTCCCTGGTGATCTGCGGGGACTACAACACCGCCCACAAGGAGATCGATCTGGCTCGACCCAAAGAGAATGAAGGAGTCTCGGGTTTCCTGCCTATCGAGAGGGAATGGATGGACCGATTGGTCGAATTGGGTTACGTGGACACATTCCGCCTGTTCAACCAGCAGCCCGGTCAGTATACCTGGTGGGACATGATGACCCGGGCGCGCCAGCGCAACGTGGGTTGGAGAATTGACTACTTCTTTGTGACGAGTGACCTTGTACCGAAAATCAAGAATGCCTGGATCTGCCCGGACATCCTAGGGTCGGACCATTGTCCTATCGGCCTGGAGCTGGCGCCATGAGCGGGATGGCATCGATCTTGGCCGCCAGGATGAAGTCGCTTTCAGTCAATCCGTCAATCTTGTGGGTCCAGATATCAATCCGGACTTTTCCCCAGGCCAGGTAGATATCGGGATGATGGTCTTCCTGTTCGGCAATCCCACCGACCCGGTTCACAAAATTGAGTGCCTGGGCGAAATCCGGGAACTTGAAGGTCCTGCTTAAGTGATGTTCGTCTATTACTGACCAGCCGGCCACCTGGCTGATCAGTGCCTCGATTTGATTGCCCCGCAACGGCAAAACGCCTCCTCTGCAGGGGACACACGCCTTCCTGGCCAATTCTGACATCGTCCTCCCTCCTTGCCTTTGAAATTCCCCCTGGGCAAAGGGCAGCTTTATCTGCCAGGGGGTTATCCCGTTTGAGAACCTGGAGACAACCCCCGTCGGTTGAAACCGCCGCCCTCTTTTCTAAGAGAGAATATTTTCATCCGTGATGGCGCCCCACATCGACCCATGACACATTCTCCTGAAAATGATCGTCGTTCTAGAAAGATTAACTCGCCTCTTCGCCGGGAGCAAGCCGCTGAATCGGTGGTTAATCCTGATAAGAGATGCCCAACGACAACGCCCTTCTTTAGTCAGGGGGTGGGCTCCTGCAACATTCTCTTTGCCAAAAAAGTGCTCTCGACGCCTCAGGGGAAGTGTTTCTTAGTTGACAAAGCCTTTAATGGGTGACCATACGAGGTCGGAATGGAATACGTCAATACTTAGAGATTATGGATCTGCTGGAAAACGTAGACGTGAGCCAAGACCGTGATTTCCAGAGACAGTTTAACGCTTTTTATCGGGTACGACAGAGGCCGAAAGAATGGTACAGGGAATACTTTTCCTACCTGGAGCGCAACAAAGAGGGAAAGCCTACATTTGACACCGTTCTTGACCACTTCTTTACGACTCTTGGCAGATACGAACCTTCATTTTCTAGCAAGCTCGTTGCAACTCTCGACCCTTACCAA
Organism: Terriglobia bacterium; assembly: GCA_041484625.1. Lineage (GTDB taxonomy): Bacteria > Acidobacteriota > Terriglobia > Versatilivoradales > Versatilivoraceae > JBGPHY01. The sequence goes on from JBGPHY010000835.1 coordinate 2,344, forward strand.
CCTGTATGGGATAGCTTTGTGCTCACGCACACCGGACTGACTGCCCCATCATACAAGGCAATAGATCGCACAGTTGCTGCAAAAACCGTCTATCGAAGCATTCAAGACTGGTACAGGAAATATATGGACTCTGAGGAAGGTAAGAGCGTTGTTAGCGTCTTCAACCGCTTGGTCCAGGAACACAAAAGAATAACTGATCTGAAGAAAATTGATTTTGTACTCTGGCAAATGAGAACCTAACAATCGCGCTAACTCGAACAGTCCAGGTCCTTGGCCCTCAGCCGCAGGCACTCCATGAGACACAGTCCGGCACCGTATAGCAGGCTAGCCATCAGCCACCCCGTACCTTCCAACTGCGAAAGCACCGCCCGGACTTCCTCTCGAGTAAACACCACC
>JBGPHY010000836.1:0-2727 GCA_041484625.1 Terriglobia bacterium
GAACCTGCCAACTGGGTCTCAAAATACCTTAGCCACTTCGACATTCGCCAGGATCTCGTAAAGATGAGCCAACTCGCGGCCTGTGTAGCCATCTTCTTGTGGGGCGACGTCGCCGCTTCGAAGCAGGTTCACACACGCATCTATTCTTCGGAACAGGTGTTCGAGAGCCTTCGACTTCCCAAAACGGATGCTCCGAACTTTACGCCGGGCATGCCTCCTACTCTCGCTCTCCGCCATGGTTCGCGCATTGGGTCCCTTGACGGGAAGCCGACTATTGAGTTTCCGGCTGTCTCCGGCCCGATTACCTCGGACACGAAAGAACTGCGCTGGGAGTTGAACAAAGACAAGCAAGGTCTTGTCACGGTGAACACATCTCGCGCCCAGGCCCTCATTGGGTTTGTGAAGTACTTCCCCTCGGCGCTGGAACATCTCAAAGCCGAAGTTCAAAATGAATTCGCTGCCATCCAGCTCATCTCGATGGACGGCAAGCCCGTAGCACAGTCCGGAGAGCTTCTCTTGACCGCTGGAGCTCGCACCGCCAACACGGGTATGAAGTGGAATGAGCAGTACACGTCGCTGGTCGAAACCGGAACCGGGTCCATCCTGATTGAACCGGTCACTGGTACTATCAGCTTGCTGAACCTGAGCGGTGCGAACCGGGTGACCGTTTACCCACTCGACGGGGCAGGCCGCCAGTTCGGGCCAGTGATCAGTGCATCGGCATCAGCTGCCGGCTGGGAGTTTCCCATCGGTCGGCAAGTGACGCCCTGGTACCTCATCAGCATTGTTCGCTAGGCTATTGTCGCTTGCAGACTTGAATCCACAGTTGGTGATGGAATTTCCGCATGGAGAAGCGGATGCAAACTCAAATCACGGATTTTCGGCAGAGGGTCTTGCTGGGTAGGACCGGGCTTCATGTCAGCCGCATCGGTCTAGCCTCGTCCTACGGGGTTGGGGCCGACGCGGTCGAAGAGGCCTATGCGGAGCGGGGTGTGAATTACTTATACTGGGGATCGATGCGCCGGGAGAGCTTCGGCAAAGGAATCCGACGGCTTGCCCAACGCAAACGCGAGGACCTGGTCATCGTCATCCAGAGCTACGCCCGCATCGGCGGCTGGCTGAAACGCAGCTTCGAGCGCGCACTCACCCGGCTGAACCTGGACTACGCGGACATCCTCCTGCTCGGGCTGCACAATAAGCCCCCCTCGTCCCGCATTATTGATGTGGCGCAACGGCTGCGCGAGCGCGGACGAGTTCGGTTTTTCGCCGTGTCCTGTCACCACCACCCCACTTTCCAGCGCTATATTAGGGACGGCCTTCTTGACGTTTTAATGTTCCGCTACAACGCAGCCCACCGGGGAGCCGAAGACGAGATCCTTCCATATCTTCAGGAGTCCGGTCGGCCCGGAACCGCGGGTTACACTGCCACTCGATGGCGCAGCCTGATCAATCCTAAGAAGACACCGCAAGGAGAAATTACACCGCGGGCCAGCGATTGTTACCGCTTCGTTCTGAGCCAGCCCCAGGTAGATGTTTGCCTGGCCGGTCCCGCCAATGTGGAGCAGATGCGCGAGGGGCTGACGGCCCTGGACCAGGGGCCGATGAGTGAAGAGGAGCTGGCATGGATACGGCGAATCGGCAGCCACATCTATCGCTCATGACAACATGGATGGGTGAAGTCCTTGGGTCTGCGCAGAGTGCCAATTACCGCCATGCTTGCTGATAATCTCCTCCCAGGTGAAAGAGTCTGGCTGAATTGACCGTATTCTTCTTGATGGCATGGTCGGTGGATGCAACTGCCAGCCGCTTTCTCGTGCGGGTCGTAGATCAGAAAATGCCAGGCGGGTGATTTCTACGGATGAGGCGGCAATTCGAAAGCCACTCTCTTGTTTGATTCACTTGGGAGATACAACCCTATCAGAGAGGGGCTTTCTCCAGACTGGTGATGAATTGAATGCCACGGACATGCTTCTTGGACAGCCTGTCGTCGTTGGTGATGAACAGCTCCACTTGCAGAGTTGCCGCACAGGCCAATTGGATGGCACCACGATTCCCCTCTGCCGGCCCGAGTCACGAAATCACCACGACTTCGTGGTCCAGGATCGATTGAACTTCGAAGACAGCCCAGCCGTGATCCACGCTCACAGATGGGGAGGTAGTTGACACCAGGAATTGTATGCTGCCCCCCCGCAGATCATTGGGCAGTTGGACGCTGACCCGAAGTGGGCCAATAGGAATCAATTCGTCGATTGGAGCACGCCAGGTCCCAGCGCTGGTCAGGTTCACCAGGTGGAGAATGAGGCGACCCGGTTGTGTGTAAAGGTGGCAGTCGATCAGGCCGGGTCCCTCGACACGGAGAGGTACATTGTTGTAGGAAGCCCAGCGCACTAAATTTGCCAATAGATTCCCATGGTCGGGAAGATTGTCTTGAGCGAAACGACGGTCGATGTCGGCGGGCATATAGGCGATGCGTCCACCCTTTTCGTGAGTATTCAAGATCAGGCCAGGGATGTTAGTCTTCGGTTCCCGCATCCAAGCCGTTTCGGGTGGGTAAACGGGGAACGGCGGGATAAATGTCATCGGGACGATGGCCCGGGGATCGATTTGAATTGGCTCTAGCATTCCGCCAAAAGGCAGAATGTCGGTCTCGTCGAGGCCTTCAAGAACAGAGTGACGTTTTCCTGAGGGAGCCGGTTCGTCTCCAACTTTCGGCCCATCGACACGAGC
>JBGPHY010000837.1:0-2726 GCA_041484625.1 Terriglobia bacterium
CCAGCGGGATCAACATCTGGATTAGCTCAAACCGACTGTCCAGTCTCCCCATTTGCTCTTGAATTTGTTGTCCCCTTTTTCTTCTCTCTTGGCTCTTGCTTCTTTTTCCGGTCCGAATTACTCTCTGTCCCATGCATGATCGCCTTATTCTCAGTGTCTTACTTGGCGGTAAAACACCTCTGTTTTAAGCGAGGTCATGCTCTCTTTTCAACTAAGTCTAGGACTTTCCCGGTCTGTCCCGAAGACAAGATAACCTCTAATAACGCCTTTTAGAGTTTCACTTTTGGGCTGCTAACTCGCTGAGGCGGGAAGTCTGTAAACTCAGGACAACCGATTAATTCAATTCGTTTTCGATTTGAACGGATTTTGATCGAGTCCCGATAAAAAGAACTTGACATGGATTTCATATTTGGCTAAGTTTTTTGTTAATAGCAAGTAACAGCACAAGAAGTTGGACCTTAAGTGAACCCGAATTCAGTCGCCCTTAATTAGGCTTCCTTGAGGTTGTCAGTGGTTTTTGGGGGCCGTGACCAGTCTATCCATTAATCCGTAATCCGTGGATTCAGGGAAATGAGTGTGTGGAGGGTGCAAATGAATTACTTGGATCAGAACCATAACTGGTTGAGACTACTCTGCTGTGTCCTTTCCTGTTTGCTTTCCCCGGGCTTAATGTCTGAGCCGGGGTTGGCGCAGACGGCCAACGGGGTCATCAAGGGTACAGTGCTGGACCAGTATCAAGCAGTAGTTCCGGGAGCGCAGGTGACCCTCACCAACGAGAACACCAATATCTCGGCTAAGATGCAGACCAATGGGGCAGGAATCTACTATTTTGGAGCTGTTCAGCCCGGCCCCTGCAATGTGGTTGTCGAACTGACAGGCTTCAAGAAATGGGAAGGCAAGCTGCAACTGCAGGTGGGACAGACTGCGGTGGTGGATGTCAAACTCGAGGTCGGCAATATCGAAAACACGATAGAAGTCACCGGCGCATCTCCTCCCATTACCACCGAAAGCGCTGAGATAGCTGGCGTGAAGGACTCCCAGCGAATCGAGCAGTTGCCGCTCAACGGACGGCAAATCAGTAACCTCTTTAATCTGACCCCCGGAGTTGAGGGGGCTGGTAATCCCAGGGTCAACGGTATGAAGGTCGGATCAGCGGAGATGCTGGTTGACGGTGTCTCCATTGTGGACAGGTTCGGCGGAGGCATTGCCCGTGTTCAGCCGGCGCTGGACACAATCCAGGAATTCCGGATCGAGACCGTCGGTTCCAATGCCCAATACGCTCAGCCGGCAACCATTACTCTTCTCACCAAGAGCGGGACCAATACCTTCCATGGCAGTATCTTCGAGACCCACCGCAACAACGCGGGTGGTTTGCGGGCTCGCCAGCGCCAGGATGGTGACACCTCAGCCAAGCTGATCCGCAACGAGTTTGGGGTCTCGGCAGGAGGACCTATCTATCTGGGAAGTTTGTACGACGGGCGCAACAAGAGTTTTTGGTTTGCCGCCTACGAAGGGCTAAGGCAACGCGAGTCACACTTCACAGAGGATGTCGTACCGACACCCGCCATGTGGGGGGGCGACTTCAGTAATTTGGTTGACAATAATGGTAACCGAACCCACATTTATGACCCCTTAACCACCGACGCCAACGGCGTGCGCCAGCAATTCCCCAATGACATTATTCCCGAGGGCAGGATCAATCCGTTCTATAAGGCGATGCAAGCACTGACGGCTCTTCCTACCAGCAACACTCTTCCAACTCAGGGGCCCAACTTTGACCATTTCTATCCGGCCACGACAGACACCAACACGTTCACCATCAAAGGTGACCACAGGTTTTCTGACAAGGACAGCATCTCGGCCAGGTTCACGCGCAGCCGGCGCCTGAGCCAAACCTTTGGAGGCGTTTACGGAAACCCAGCCTTCAATGTGAATGACGCGTTCGGCAGCCTCCGACAGGATGTGAAAATATACGACCCTTCCATCCAACACACTCACGTCTTCTCCCCAACTTTTCTCAACGAATTGCTTGTGTCCGGGCACCGCTCTAACAATGGTCAGGGAACTCTCGGTGACCTCACCGATTGGGCTGGAAAGTTGGGATTGCCGAATCCGTTCGGCGTAACGGGCTGGCCCACTTTTTACGCCACAGAGGTGAGTGGGTATGCCTATTTCGGTTGGGATGGTGACAATCGTGGCGATCAGCAACTCACCTCCTATGTCGTCGAAGATAACTTGACCTGGATCAAAGGCAAGCACTCGATGAAGTTCGGAGGGAGGTTCCGTCAGGAATACAATAACGTTCGTGAACTCCAGCAGGCCCAAGGGTCCCACGATTTTGGCCCGGACTGGACCGGGCTCTATGATGCACCCAATGATGCGGCCTTGCCTTATACAGGGAGTGGTCTCGTGGACATGGCTTTGGGGCTTCCGACCACTTTGCGAAATCAATACAACCACGGATACTACTACTTCCGACAAAAAGAATTCGGACTTTATTTCCATGATAACTGGAAGGTCTCCCCACGATTGACGTTGGACCTGGGTTTGCGCTGGGACAAATGGACACCTTACAACGAAAAGTACAACAGGTTAGTGAATCTCGATCTCGCTACCTTTGCCAACACATTCCAGGTGATCACGCCCAACAACGTCCGCATGGAAGATATTCCAGGAACTCCCGCAGGAGTGCTGAGTTCCTGGGCCGCACGAGGACTGACCTGGAA
>JBGPHY010000838.1:0-2725 GCA_041484625.1 Terriglobia bacterium
AAGGCCGAACAACTCTTGGAGTTTGACGGCCAGGTGTACGGTCCCGTCATCGCGGTAATTCAGGCGCACTCGCCGGCCACTGGGGATCAGGAGGGTTTCGGGGCAGAGCCGGTGGGTGACTTCAAGGACTCTAGCCTCCAGGTAATCCCTCAAGCGCAATTTCGGCAGGCGTACCTGGCCGAGGCAGGCATGTTTTTGAATCTCCTCCCGGTTCACGTTGAAACCGGCTTTCTCGACACGGCGCAGCAGCAGCCTTGAGGGTTCATCCCATTCCTGCCGTCGCAATGCCTCTATCAGCAAAGGGAAAGCTGCTTCAGGGTCCGGAGGGATGGGCCGCCGGGTCAAGGTCAGAGCAAAATACATCTGGCACTCGAAGGCTTTAACGCATTCCGACGCGGGGTCATAGATATGCGTCGTCTCGATCCGCGTAGGCTGAAGCCATTCTTTGCGGACCAGGCTGGCTTGACGAATGAGGGCCTCCGATTCTATATTGCCAGTCCCTCCAGATAGATCCAGGGCTACTACGAAATCTGCTTTGCGCACTCCACTTTCGCGGGCCAACCGGGCCCCATAGCCTGAGGCTAGCAGAAATCGGTCCGAGCCGAAGTCGCGACGTTGGGCCACCCGGTCGGGAAATCCAGCCCAAAGAGCATGAAGCAACTTCTCCTCATCGTCTCCGGCTGAAGCGCTCGGTCCCAACAGGCGGCGGGCCAGGACAGCAATCTCCTGGGCTGCCTGTCGGATGTGAACGGGCACGGTGGCAATCTCGTCAGCTTGGGAGAGCACATCGGACAGGGTTGATCGATCCGGGCGGAGGGGCAAGGGTCTTTCTGAAAGCAACGCACAGCAAGCAGCCGCCTGCCGAGTGCCGCCCGCAGTGAGCAGCACTCTGGCCAGCCGCGGATGTAAAGGGAAGCGGCGTATCAACTTGCCTAGGCGGGACAACCGGTTGTTTTCCACTGCGCCTAGAACAACGAGTAGCTTCAGTGCGGCCTCCAGTCGCTCAGGTGGAGGGTGTTCGAACCATTCGAAACGGCGGGGGTCCCCTCCCCACGCCAGGATCTCGAGCACCGGGGCTGCCAGATCGACGCGCAGGATCTCCGGCACTCGCCTGGGAGCCAGGTGGTCAGCCCGGTCCCAAAGCCGGATCACAAGTCCCGGAGCAGTACGCCCGGCCCTGCCGGCCCGTTGTTCGGCTGAATCACGCGAAATTCGCTCCAGTTCCAGAAGGTCAACGCCGCGGTCGATGTCGTAATTCAAAATCTTGTGATAGCCCGAATCCACCACCGTCCGCACCCCTTCGATAGTCAGGGAGGTTTCGGCGACATTGGTGGCCAGAACCACTTTCCTAATGGATACTTCCGCCAGGGCCGCATCCTGGGCATTGGCACCCAGTGCCCCATGGAGAAGGAACACTCTGGCGCCGGGAGGCAGTTTCTCGGTATGGAGTGCGTTCTGGACTTGGGCAATTTCGCGTACCCCTGGTAAAAAACAGAGAACGTGACCCTGGCCGGTATCTAACGCCCGATGAATCGCGGCACCCGGAGCGAGTCTTGGCAAGTATTGGATTTCCACAGGATACGTGCGGCCGCTGATCTCAATGACCGGACAATTACCTAGAAATTCCGCTAACGGGCCAGTGTCCAGGGTGGCCGACATCACCACCAGCCAGAGGTCATCACGGACCAGCCAGGCCTGCCGGGCCAAGGCCAGCGAGATGTCGGCATGGAGGCTGCGCTCGTGAAACTCATCCAGGATGACGCTTTTGAAATCAGTCAGCAGGGGGTCGGCCTGTAACCGTCCGGTAAGGATGCCTTCAGTGGCGACCAGCAATTGGGTTCGCGAACCGTAATGGCGTTCAAATCGAACCTGCCAGCCAACCTCTTCACCCAACGTCCAGCCCTGCTCCAGGGCGATTCGACGGGCGATGGAGCGGGCAGCAATACGCCGCGGTTGGAGCAGAATGGTCTTGCCTGCTGCCGCCAGGGCGGGTGCTACTCGGGTGGTTTTGCCGGAGCCGGGAGGTGCAACTACCACCACAGCCCTGGAGCGGCGAAGCGCTTCCACGATCCGGGGAATCTCGGTGTCAACTGGCAATGCCTGGCGGGAAAAGGTTGGCTGCCTCATGGACCAAGCCTCTCACGTCGAACCGTGTGCGTCAAGGTTCTACAGGGCACCTGGACTAAATTCAAAATTGTATTTGATATAAGGAACCGTTTGATTTATTACCTACAGGATTGTCAATGACGGGGCACAACCGCACCAGCGATGCGGCGATGGAGCCTTCATTTCGAGTACACCGTGATTTTCTGTGTCCTTTCAGAAGGTCTGGTTGACGAAGAGCCTCCTCTGAGTCGTATGCAGCGTATGAAATCGGCGCACGCGTACTGTGCCATTCAGCTATCATCATGACTGGACCCTGACACCGGAAAGGCACCTGAAGGACAAATGGACGAAAGAGGCATAACATGAAGAAGCTGAACCGCAGAGACTTCCTGGTCGACAGCAGTATGTCCGTGGGCGCCATTGCTATGTCTGAGGATTTGGCAATCGCAGCTAACGCCACAACACTGGCAGGATCCGGACCAGGGCTCAGGTCTGCGACTTCGGTTGCATCCTTCCCTCCCATAGACTTCCGTTATGCTCCCGCCTCAGGACAGACATCCATCTGCTTTCCTGATGATCAGCACAAGACTCTCCTCGGTGAAAAAGGAGAGTTCCGATA
>JBGPHY010000839.1:0-2721 GCA_041484625.1 Terriglobia bacterium
GCGGTGTAAAAGAGCCCGAATCGTCCACCGACAGTGCCGCCTAACGCGGAAGTCCGCGCACCTAAGACTACTCCGCCAATGTTCCCGCCGGTGGCAGTCGCAAACAAGGCTCCGACAATGGTGGTGCCCGCCGCCCCAATACCAGCCACTGAATTATTTCTCATGTAGGTGAAGATATCCGGAATAATCTGCTGCTGCCCGGCCGGGATGTTAATACTAAAGTGAGCCGTCTTATCCGCAGTCGTGATGTCCTCGGCCACAAAGGTAAAGCTGATGCTGCGGGCCTGGCTGGAAAAGTTGGTCAAGACCAACTCACTCAGGAAGGCGCTGGTCTGGACAATGACCGGCAAGGTCAACCCAGCCACCGGTGACGTGCTGGCGGGTTGGGGAATCACCAGTGAACCGTCAGAATTGACCTGATCATTGATGACTCCATAAGCATAATAGGGGGCAGTGCCGTTGGTCCGCTCCACTTTGACGTATCCGTTGGCCAGGGACAGACCATTAGACGCCAACACGCCGCTGATCTGATTAAAGGCGCCTGGCTCGAGCACGATGGGAGGCAAAACCTTGGAGGAGGAGCTGGCACCATCGAAGACCGTGACTTGCAAAGTAATGCTCCCACTTCCGGCAGCCCCCATATTCTGGAAAGCCACATTTGAGCGGTCAGTGGCATTCTGCCGTAATCCACAGATATAGGCTGGAGTGGTGAGTCCGGTGCTGAATGGAATCGCTGAATAGGCCAAGCCAGCGCGTCCCAGCAGATTTCCACTTGCCCCTTTGACCTCCGTTGTCGTTCGGGCTGTGATACTGGCCACCGAAGCAGCGACGAGGGCCGCACCACCAGGGCCTGTTGTAGCGGTGAGACCAGCGTGCCCCAAAGGATTCTCACTCTCATCTCTGGCTTCGGTGGTGGGCTGGGCCGGGCTGTCTGCTCGCAAAGCCGCGCTGAGATTGGAAAAACGAACCCTCAATGTTCCGCCGCGGTTTCCAGATTCAGGAATAGGAATTCCCAAGCCCTTTAGGTACGTGATGGAATTCGACACCACCATCTGGCCGGGAGGAAGCGAGATGGATGCGGTCCCGCTGCCGCCGCCAAGGGATGCGGCTCCGGTATAGGTATAATCGACTTGAGCTGTAGTGCTTCCCCGATTGTCAACCGTCAGCTCGGTAGTATAGAAAGACCCGCCTGCTCCACCGGAAGAAAGCACAATAGGGACAAAGAGGTCGGCTGAAATCCCCGACGTTTTTTCCTGAGTGACCGTGAAGGTCTGGCCGGCAATGGTGATAGTTCCAGTGCGCGAGGTAGTAGAACCAGCCGCAGCGACCGAGTAATTCACCGTCCCGTTCCCGCTCCCGCTGGCCCCTGAGGTGATGGTTATCCAGGGGGCATTGCTGGAAGCAGTCCAGGCGCATCCGGGACTCGCAGTTACATTCACGCTGCCGGTCCCGCCGGGAGTGTCAAAGGTACGGCTGGAAGAACTAATCGAGTAGGTGCAGCTGCCGGTGGCTGCGATCGTAAAGTTGCCGTCGCTGGTGTCCGAAAGTGACGTGCCAACCTCACTAATGCGGATTTTGGAAGTACTGGAAGGCGAATTAGAGACCGTCCAACTGTAGCTGCCAGTGTTGGGCGTGGAAGCGACGATGGTCGAATAGCTGGTGCCGCCGTTCGTAGAAAACTCAATCTTGACATTGCCAACCGTTCCGGTGGTGGTCCAGGCGATGTTGTGGACCGATCCAGCCGTCCAGTTTTCACCCCCGTTGGGAGAACTCACTGTAATAGAGTTCGTACCCCCTCCTCCACCGCTGGCTTTGTACGCATACACTCCCTGGCTGGCTGCGTAAACTGCTGTGTGATCAGCCGGACTCACGGCAATCTCATTGGGGGAAAAAAAGAGCCCGGACTGAGCTACACTCCAACTGCTGGCTGCGTCAGTGGTGCGAAAAACGAGGCCATCGACGACAGAAAAGAGCGTGGCCGGAGTGGTTGGATCTACAGCCAGATGGAACGCCGAGATTTTCAGCCCTGCTGCTGCGCAAATCGGAATTCCGCCGCTGTAATTGAGGTTGTCATAATATGAAGCGAAGAAGCTCTGCCAGTCAAAGTTCGAAATACCATTGTTGGCATCAGACCAGCTCCCTCCGCTGTCCATACTCTTAAACACGCCGCCATTGACCGTCAGGGAAGCTACGACAGCAGCATAGACAGTGGAGGTCGTCTTGGGGTCAATCCTAATATCCCAAACACCGGAGGCATTCGGCAGCCCAGTTCCCGAGGAACTCCAGGTTGTGCCGCTATCGGTGCTTTTGAAAACAAGGGGGGAGGGGGAATTCCCGGTTAACAGGCCCACGTAAAGGTTCGCAGGGGTTTTGGGGTCGAGGGCGAGAGAGTAAAGAATCGCGGCGGAGGGCAAGCCAGTCTTGGAAACGCTCCAACTGCTTCCGCCGTCCGTACTCCGGTAAACGCCGGTAGCGAAGCCCAGCGCATAGATCCCATTGGCATCGACTGGATCGGCTGCCAGCCTCTGCGGAGCGACAAAGCCAAAGTTATCCGGAGGATTAGTAGTGGTTGCCCAGGTTGCGGCACCGTTGGTAGATTTAAAGACTCCCGGCAGGGAAAACTTGATCCCACCCAAGTCCATCACTGTGGCCTTATTAAGGGAAACATAGAGAACCTGGGGATTGACAGGACTTATGGCCAACCCTGCAACCTGCAGGCTA